>NZ_JBKABN010000020.1:0-113855 GCF_046269175.1 Serratia sp. J2 | reverse complement strand
AAGTATGACTCGATCTGACAAATTAACCTGCCGGAAGACCCAGCAGGCTAACTCTTTGCAGAAGGGCCGAGTCGACCTCAGCCCAAATCAACACCTTAGTGTGCACTCCCCTGCGAAATCCCCAGCCCGGTTTGTGAACGTACAAACTGGGAACGGAATTTCACGCGTTCTTGCTGCCCAACCAACGAATTGTCGGTCACAGAGAAGAACCAGGTGCCGATAAAGGCGACCAACATAGAGAACAGCGCCGGATATTCGTAAGGGTAAATCGGTTTGGCATGGCCGAGGATCTGCACCCAAATAGTCGGGCCCAGGATCATCAGGATCACTGCGGTTAACAGACCAAGCCACCCGCCGATCATTGCCCCGCGCGTGGTCAGGCGTGACCAGTACATGGAAAGAATGATGATTGGGAAGTTACAGCTGGCCGCAATGGAGAATGCCAGTCCCACCATAAAGGCGATGTTCTGCTTCTCAAACAGGATCCCCAGCGCGATAGCCACCACCCCGAGCAACACCACGGTGATTTTGGAAACTTTCAGCTCATCACGCTCGGTCGCTTTGCCATTCTTGATGACACAGGCATAGAGATCGTGAGAAACCGCAGAAGCACCCGCCAAGGTTAGCCCGGCAACTACCGCCAGGATCGTGGCAAAGGCCACCGCAGAGATAAAGCCAAGGAAGAAGTTACCCCCCACCGCGTTAGCCAAATGCACCGCCGCCATGTTATTACCGCCCAGCAATGCCCCACTGGCATCCTTGAAGGCCGGATTGGCACTGACCAGCAGGATTGCACCGAAACCGATAATAAAGGTCAGGATATAGAAGTAACCGATAAAGCCGGTGGCATAGAACACGCTCTTACGCGCTTCTTTGGCATCGCTAACGGTGAAGAAACGCATCAGGATATGTGGCAAGCCGGCTGTACCGAACATCAATGCCAGACCCAGGGAGAGGGCGGATATAGGGTCGGAGACCAGTCCGCCCGGGCTCATAATGGCAAGCCCTTTCGGATGCACCTTCACGGCTTCGGCAAACAGGGTATTGAAGTCAAAGTTGACGGATTTCATGACCATCAGCGCCATAAAGCTGGCACCGGCCAACAGCAGCACAGCCTTGATGATTTGCACCCAGGTGGTAGCCAGCATGCCACCGAACAGGACATACAGCACCATCAATATACCGACCAAGACAACGGCGACGTGATAATTGAGGCCGAATAGCAGCTGGATCAATTTGCCCGCGCCCACCATCTGGGCGATCAGATACAGCGCTACCACCACCAGGGAACCACAGGCTGAAAGTGAGCGGATCGGCTTCTGTTTCAGACGGTAAGAGGCCACGTCGGCGAAGGTATATCGGCCAAGGTTACGTAGCCGCTCGGCAATCAGAAACAATATGATTGGCCAGCCAATCAGGAAGCCGATGGAATAAATCAGCCCATCATAGCCGGAGGTATAGACCAGCGCGGAGATACCGAGGAACGATGCTGCAGACATAAAGTCGCCAGCGATAGCCAGGCCGTTTTGCAACCCGGTGATGCGCCCGCCAGCGGTGTAGTAATCCTGACGAGAGCGCGTACGTTTGGAAGCCCAGTAGGTGATGTAAAGGGTGGCACCGACGAACAGCAGGAACATGATGATAGCCTGGATGTTCAACGGTTGGCGCTGTACGGCACCTCCAATGGCATCGGCATGGCTTAGGCCTGGCAGGGCCAAAAGTGTGGCAGCTGAAAGTAGGCGCTTCATTGCTTCACCTCGCGCAGGATTTCAGCATTCAGGCGATCAAATTCACCGTTGGCACGGTAAACGTAGATCCCGGTTAACACGAAAGAAATCACGATCAATCCCACGCCAACCGGGATCCCACGGGTAATGGTTAATCCGGGGCCGAGTGGAGTTCCCAGCCACTGAGGATCGAAGGCGATCAGTAAGATAAAGCCGACGTACAGCGCGAGTGTGATCAGTGACAGGAGCCAGGCGAAACGGCTGCGCTTTTGCACCAGCTCCTGAAAGCGCGGGTTTTCTTCAATCCTTTGATAAATATCTTCATTCATCCGAGTTTCTCCAATAGGTATTGAACAAGTACGCCACGCGATACCCTTCCAACTGGCAAATTGGCGCTCTGCGGGCCACCTTGGCCCATCCCAGCCAAATGTCTGGGATCGGCTTTACTGCAGTTGAAAGCTTTCAGGTATACAGGCCGTTCAGCTGCGCATGGCAGACGAACGGCCGGAGGCAGCGCGGATTAGGATGGAACTTTCATTGATTGTTTCTCTTCCAACAGCTTTTCGACTACAGCCGGATCCGCCAGCGTTGAGGTATCCCCCAGGTTGCTGGTATCACCGGCGGCAATTTTGCGCAGAATACGCCGCATAATTTTGCCAGACCGCGTTTTTGGTAAAGAGTCGGTCCAATGGAGAACATCTGGCGTGGCGATTGGCCCAATTTCCTTACGCACCCAGTTGCGCACTTCGGCATACAGTTCCGGCGTTGGCTCTTCCCCATGATTCAGGGTGATATAGGCATAAATCGCCTGGCCCTTGATGTTATGCGGAATACCCACCACCGCGGCCTCGGCAATTTTGGGGTGGGATACCAATGCGGATTCAATTTCGGCGGTGCCCAGACGGTGGCCGGAAACGTTCAGCACGTCATCGACGCGGCCCGTGATCCAGTAATAGCCATCTTCGTCACGGCGTGCGCCGTCACCGCTGAAGTACATGCCTTTAAAGGTAGAGAAGTAGGTTTGCTCGAAGCGGTCATGGTCACCGTACAGAGTTCGAGCCTGGCCCGGCCAAGAATCGGTGATCACCAGGTTGCCTTCGCAGGCGCCTTCCTGCGGTGTGCCCATATTGTCGACCAATGCCGGTTGCACGCCAAAGAATGGGCGAGTGGCGGAGCCAGCCTTCAGCTCGGTAGCACCTGGTAACGGGGTGATCATGAAGCCACCGGTTTCGGTTTGCCACCAGGTATCAACGATCGGGCATTTTGCGTTACCAATCTTGTTGTAATACCACTCCCAGGCCTCTGGGTTGATGGGCTCACCCACGGAACCCATAATGCGCAGCGAATCGCGTTTGGTGCCTTCGATTGCTTTGTCGCCTTCGGCCATCAGGGCGCGGATTGCCGTTGGTGCGGTATACAGGATATTGACCTGATGCTTATCCACTACCTGTGACAGACGGTTTACGCCTGGGTAGTTCGGCACGCCTTCAAACATCAGCGTAATGGCACCGCAGGCCAATGGGCCATATAACAGGTAGCTATGACCGGTAACCCAGCCCACGTCGGCGGTGCACCAATAGACGTCGCCATCGTGGTAATCGAAGACGTATTTGAAGGTCAGCGCGGCGTAAACCAGATAGCCTCCGGTGGTATGTACCACGCCTTTCGGTTTGCCGGTTGAGCCGGAGGTATAGAGGATAAACAGCGGATCTTCCGCGTTCATCTCTTCCGGTGGGCAGTCGGCAGAGACGCCTTCGGTCAGCTCATGCCACCAGAGATCGCGCCCTTCTTGCCAGTAGCCCGGCTTACCGGTGCGTCGGAAGACCACCACGTTGTTGACGCTTTTCACCCCTGGGTTCTTCAGTGCATCATCGACGTTCTTTTTCAGCGGTACCGCGCGGCCTGCACGCAGCCCTTCATCAGCGGTGATCACCAGTTTGGAGTTGGAATCGATAATACGGCCAGCAACGGCTTCTGGGGAAAAGCCCCCAAAGATCACCGAGTGCACCGCACCAATGCGGGCACAGGCCAGCATGGCGACGGCGGCCTCAGGCACCATTGGCATATAGATGGCCACCACATCACCTTTTTTCACCCCGAGCTTTTTCAGCACGTTGGCGAACTGGCAGACATCGTGATGCAGTTGCTTGTAGGTGACCTTGGCCGATTGGGTCGGATCGTCGCCTTCCCAGATGATGGCGGTTTGATCGCCGCGTTCGGCCAAGTGGCGGTCCAGACAGTTCGCCGCCAGGTTAAGGGTGCCGTCTTCAAACCAGCGGATGCTGATATGACCAGGATCGAAAGAAGTGTTCTTCACTGAGGTATAGGGCTTGATCCAATCGAGGATCTTGCCGTGCTCGCCCCAGAATGCCGCTGGGTCTTGTACAGATTGTTGATAATACTGCTGGTATTGCTCCGGATTGATCAGGGCACGATCTGCAATTGCAGAAGGAATGGCGTGTTTGTGCAGTTGGCTCATGGTTTTTCTCCTTAGAATTGTTAATGATATGTCAACTGATGGTTAAGTATAGTTTGCCATGACGCTTTGTTTCTTTTTTGGGCGGCAGATCACGCAACGAAGATGTTGATTTGTAATAGTTACTGTCGTAATTGTGTTGTGTAACTGTTTGGTTGACGGTGAAAAGACGGTAATGGGCGTATTTCTGTTAAAAAAGTTTTTAGATAACTAAAAACATTAAGCGTGAGGCATCGGCTTGAGGATGCAGGAAACAATAAGGCCGAGGTTATATTTTACAGCGAATCAGAACCTATTAATAACTGCTATAAATACTCAGCGTAATTGTTAGCTGCAATATGTCGACGGGTTATTTTTTACTGCCGTTATTATGTTGGTTTTTTGAAGGTACAAACAATAAGTTTTATGAATTGTTTTGTTGCCATTCATTAGTTGCATGAATTATATTGAGCGTTGTCTCAGCTGTTAAAGGGGGGGCACGTGAGGACTTTATTTTCTTTTGCAAAACCTTTTGTTAACAATACAGAAACATATTTTTAGACTAAATATGCAAATGCAATGACAAATCACGCACTTTTATTTGGATTAAAAATCGTCCGATCCCATCGGTTATTGTTCCGCTCAAGCTAAAATTATGTTTTTTAGAACAAGCAATTATGTTGCGATTCATTTTTTGTTTGTTGTTTTTTTGCTGGAGAAACGGACAAAATCGAGATGAAACAAGGCTTGCAGAAGCCCGCCTTCAGATGGTACAGATTCATACTGCGTTACACCAAGGGCAGTTGGCGCAGAGATTCACAAACATAAGCCTGTAATAAATGATTAAGTATTCCTTCCGGAACCTAGGTGTGTTTAACACGTTGGTACGGAGTCTTTGAGGACTTTTTGGGTATGAAAAATGTAAAAATCAGCCTGGCCTGGCAAATCCTGATCGCGTTGGTATTGGGTATTATCCTGGGCGCAGTGCTGCATAATCAAACAGAGTCGCGTGAGTGGATGGTCAGTAATATATTGAGCCCCGCCGGTGATATCTTTATTCGTTTGATCAAAATGATCGTGGTGCCTATTGTTATTTCCACGCTGATCGTCGGTATTGCCGGTATTGGCGATACCAAAAAGCTGGGCCGTATTGGATTGAAAACCATTATCTATTTTGAAGTGATCACCACCATCGCGATCGTCGTGGGTGTGACATTGGCTAATGTTTTTCAACCCGGGCACGGCATTGACATGTCGGCGCTGACCGCGGTCGATATCTCACAGTATGAAAAAACGACGGAACAGGTGCAAAGCGGCTCACATAGCCTGGTGGCCACCATCCTTTCGTTAATTCCTTCTAACGTGTTCTCGTCCATGGTCAAAGGCGACATGTTGCCGATCATCTTCTTCTCGGTGCTGTTTGGGCTGGGGCTGTCTTCCTTGCCGAAAGAGACCAAAGAGCCGTTGCTGAAGGTGTTCAAAGCGGTGGCTGAGAGCATGTTCAAAGTGACCCACATGATCATGCGTTACGCCCCGGTCGGGGTGTTTGGCCTGATCTCGGTCACGGTAGCCAACTTCGGTTTTGCTTCGCTCTTGCCGTTGGCCAAGCTGGTGGTGCTGGTTTACTTCGCCATCGCCTTTTTTGGTTTGGTAGTTCTGGGGGCCGTTGCGCGGCTGTGTAACCTGCGTATCTGGACGTTGATCCGCATCTTGAAAGAAGAGCTGATCCTGGCTTACTCAACGGCCAGTTCGGAAACCGTGTTGCCGCGCATTATCGAAAAGATGGAGGCCTACGGAGCGCCAAAATCCATCACCAGCTTCGTGGTGCCTACCGGATACTCTTTCAATCTGGACGGTTCTACGTTGTACCAGAGTATTGCCGCCATCTTTATTGCACAACTATACGGTATTGAGCTGTCGCTGGGGCAAGAGATCATTCTGGTTCTGACGCTGATGGTGACCTCAAAAGGGATTGCCGGTGTGCCAGGTGTCTCCTTTGTGGTGCTGCTGGCGACCTTGGGCAGCGTGGGTATTCCGCTGGAAGGTTTGGCGTTTATCGCCGGCGTTGACCGCATCCTCGATATGGCGCGTACGGCTCTGAACGTGGTAGGCAATGCGCTGGCGGTCTTGGTGATTGCCAAATGGGAACATCAGTTCGATCGTAAAAAGTCGCTGGCTTATGAACAAGAGTTCCTAGCCAGTAAAGTGACTCCTGCCAATCAGGCTTAAGTCGCTCCATCTCTTTTTCTCAAAACCCGCCATCGGCGGGTTTTTTTATTGAATGATGGCTAAATTGCTTCAATACTGGCGCTCTCTGTAAGGCCTGCTCAGGATGAGATTTGCCCCATGAAAAGATATGCGCTGTTGCTGGTGCTGTTATCCCCCTATGTTCAAGGGCAGACGCTGGATGCCAACGATCCGCTACGGCGTGTCATTCTGGATCAGATGCGTGCCAATATCGGTTATCCCACCGATATCCAGTTTGTGGTTAAACAGCTGAGCGTTTCCGGCTCGCAGGCCTATTTCTGTGCCACCGCTAAAACCAATGATGGCAGCGGTAGTGCCAAAATTAACGGCAAGACGGTGGTCTACGATCGAGAATTGCAGCAGTCAGCGGAAGGCTTCTGGACGACGGTGAGCAATTTTGACTCCTATGTCGACTCACCGGCGCAGGCCCAATGCCATAGCACTATTCAAGATGAACCCGCAGCGAGCGGGTGCCAAAACGTCGGTCTTTATGATGCGGAGCGTAAGCCGTTGCTGGACGCGGTTCGGCGCAGTTATCAAGGTGCTATTGCCCAACCCAGATTTGTGGTTTCTCACCTGTGCACAACCGGCAAGATGGCGTATTTCTGCGGGCGACTGGAAGGGGAAGAGAGCCAGGATCGGCAAGGGATGAATTACTACGATGCAGTTATGGCCAAAGATGCCAAGGCAGAGTGGCAGGCGCTGATGGTTGAGAGCAAGACCGTGGAGAAGTGCAATTTCAGTGGGCCAGCCTCGGCGATCACCGAACAAAAGCTGTTGGATGCGGTGAAGCAGCCGCTCCTCTCGGTGGCTCCTCAGGAGATCGATGACAGCCTCAAGGTCGAGATGCTCACCCAGTTCCAGCTATTCCAACAGGCGGTCAAGACGGCCGATATGGCCTATTTAAAGGCGCATATTGTCTTCCCGCTTGAGAACGTTGCTGATACCTTCCTGGCAGGAACGCCTGATGAACATCAACAAAGCATTACCCCAGCACTGTTTGACCACTATGCGCAGCAAATCAGGGATGGTCTGAAGGAAATACCGCTGCTGGGTGTCAACCTCACTAAAAAGCAGGTGACTGATTTCCGGGTAAATTCATTAACCCCGTTGGAGCAGGCCAGAAAATACTTCCCAGCAGAGGAGGACGGGCAGTTCTATTACAATGATGGGGCGAAGAAAGTGCTGGTTGAAGGCACCTGCGATTCGGTCGGTTCGGGTGATTTTGAGGACGGAACGCTTGCCGTATTTATCGGCACGGGTTCCAACCTGCTGATCCCTGGGCTGTCAGAAGCCTGTGAGGGAGGTATGCGTGTAGAGTTTACTCTGCAACAAGGCACGCTAATGCTGACCAGAATTGATTTTGTCGGTTAAGCCGCTTACCAACCTAATCAATCTCTCACTTGCGCTGCATGAACTTACGCAGCGCGATCATGCCGGTCATCAAGATGGCTCCAGGCAACCAAACCCACAGTAATTCCGACATGATCACCGCATGCCCAGCAGGAGTCAGGTATTTCTCGAGGCTAAACGGTGCTACGCGGATCACCTGCCAGGGCGCAAAGAAACGCTCGTCACTCCATGGCCACAGCCAGCCGACGCCTTTGCCTCCGGTGGTCACCGAATCCAGCAAACTGTGGGATAACAGCGAGATAAACAGGAACAACCAGGTCTTGACGGGGTTAGCCTTGAACCAGCGGTAGAACAGCAGTGCCAAGCTAGGCATCAGGAATGCAAACAGCAGTGAATGTGTGAAACCGCGATGACCAAACTGATTGCCGTAAGCCACGCCGAATTTAAACGCTAATACGTCGGCATCCGGCAGCATAGAAAGAACCACGCCTGCGAGCAGCAAGCGGGCCGGTATGATTTTCTGGCCCAGCCCTAAACCAAGGCATAACGGCACTGCGGCGTGGGTAACGATCGTCGGCATAACTCTCTTCCATGATGAGGGGTAACGCTGTGCTTATTATGGTATAGCCATATCCTGCCGATCGCCACTTCGCTGCACCATCGAAATAATGATGCCGAATAACTCTTCCTTAGCTTGGGCTGCCGTAATCGCACCACAGCTGGTGGCGTAGGATAGCCCTTCTGCAGAGCCGAGCATACCCCATAGCGCGGCATCCTGAAGTTGGTTATCGCAGCAGAAGGGGGTAAAGATCTGGCGGCATTTCCCGATGAACACCACGGCGTAATCATTCCTGATTTTCTCAAGCTCGGGAGTACCGGCTAGTGCAGCCATGACGCTAGGCATCTCACGGCCTTGCAGCAGCACGCACTCAATGTAGGAAGTGGCAATGACCGAGGCTAAGGCTTCTAGCTCCGGTTTGGTATTTTGGATAGCTTCATCCATCCGTGCGGTCTGACGATTATCAAACTCTTGATACAGCGCGGCAAACAGGCCCGAACGGTTGGTGAAGTGATCATACACCACCGGCTTGGTGACGCCCGAGCGTTCTGCCAGGTGGCCGAGCGTCAGCGCTTCGGTACCTTCTTCATTAATGATTTCCCATGCGGTTGTCAGCAACTGCTGATAACGCTCTTCTCTCGATAGCCGAACTCGTGAATGTGGTTTGGAGATCATGGCAATATTTACCCGTTGACAGCGCTATATACTAAAGGTAACTTACCGACGGTAACTTACTGTTGGTATATAGAGTACGTTTTATACCTCGCCCTGACAATAGGAGTCACCCAATGCACGCGCTCATCGTTGTGTCTCATCCTCTCGATACGTCATTAACCCATGGTGTTGCAGCAGCCATCGCCGAAGGGATAACGGCGACCGATCCCGCCCATACGTTTGAAATTGCCGATCTTACCCAGGAAGGTTTCAATCCGGTGTACGGTGCCGCTGATATCGCCGCATTTTTAAAAACGGCCACCGTTCCAGCGGATATTCTGGCAGAACAGGCACGAATTGATGGTGCGGATGCCCTGGTTCTGGTGTTCCCAATCTACTGGTGGAGTATGCCTGCCTTGCTTAAGGGGTGGGTAGACCGCGTGTTTTCCAATGGCTGGGCTTATGAAGAGACGGCAGATGGGGCAGTGGTCAAAAAACTGGGGCATTTACCGGTTCATCTGGTTGCCCTGGGGGCGGCAAGCAAAGGCGTCTATGACCGGCATGGCTTTACCGATGCTTTTAACGCGCAGATAACGCACGGTATTTTTGATTATTGTGGCGCTTCGGTTAAGACATCTGAAATGCTCCTGCTGCCAGAACTGGGGGAGCCTAAGGCTTATCTTGATGCAGCGTGTCAAATCGGGCATACTGTTTTTCAACCGGCTTACGCCGAGTAGTCCGTTGAGGAAGAGTCGCAATAAAGCTTCAAGAAATCAGTTGCGAGCCTCTTCCCCATTAAAGACTCTCGATCTAGTCCCCCAACGTTATCATCAACATCATCGGCTCAAGGGGGAATCCCACACGTATACGGAATTCTCTGGCCTCAACGGATAACGCATGTACTAGCATTCCGCGAATGCCAATAGTTTCAGCAACCTGGATAACCCGTAATTTTCTGTCTGATCACTTTGAGCTGGGGGCTGTTATCCCTACAACTCGGCACAGACTGCAATTACGTGGCCCAAGATAATCCTCTATGGCTTAATAGTAATTAATCATGAAGGTCACAGCTGCATCGCCTTGTTGAGGCTCAGATCAGCAACCAGCCTTTTCAGCCTGAGATTTTCTTCTTCGAGCTGGCGCATGTGCTTCAGCTCTGAAGGGGAAATCCCACCGTATTTTTTACGCCACGTGTAAAAGGTGGCATCAGAGATACCCAGTTTACGGCAGACTTCAGGCACCGATGTACCCAGCTCGGCCTGTTTCAGGGCAAAGACAATCTGTTCTTCGGTGAATCGCGACTTTTTCATCGGCACAACCTCCACTCAGGGGAGTGTTTATCATGCCGGAATTCTGTTTCTGAATGGAGCAGGATTTTGGGGTAGGGTCATATATTCACTGCCCCCAGCCTTCAGCCAGCCCCTGTCCTGCCGTGACGGTGAAACGATTTTTGGCACGTGATACCGATTCAGGTGAATCCCCTCTGGTTACCGCATCACGGCTTTCCATGGCAGTCATAAAATCCAGATAACCATCAGAGGAAAAGCGGGACGCCGCCAGCGACAGGTTACTATTGGTTTCAGCAATCACTTTGCTGTATCTGAACCAATTAAGAAAATTAAGCATATAACTTTAACCAAGGCTATTTAATTTCGGCGTTAAACAAATTAACGGCACCGTAGTCGTTAACAAATTCACCGCTCACGGTATCCCCCTTATTAGAGGGTACTGCCAAGGTCAGGGTAGATCTCGGTGCTACCATTTCGCCTTCAATTTTTTTGCCATTTACCATCAGGCTGACAAAAGACACATAATAGGGTGTTGGGTTGAATGCCTGCAGGCTGCTGCCTTTTACGCTCCAAGTGACTGCCTGAGCGGCATCATTCGCGTTACCTGCCAATCCTGCTGGGCGATAAAAGACTTTAATGCGTGAGCGAAACGCCATTTGCAGGTAGTTTTCATCAGATTTTGCCTGTTTCTTGGCGGGCACCTCTAGTACGTTGAGCCAAAATACCGACTCTTTATCCATGGGTAACGATGCCCCTGAGTAACTAATCTGTAACGTCTGGCCCTTGCCTCCCTCTACTCGGTTCATTGGGGGGCTCAGTATAAAGGGAACCTTAATCGCTGCCGGTTTGGCATTGATATCACCCGTATCCAACCAGCTTTGGATCAAAACGGGAGAATTACCCGTATTATTAAGTCTGACGCTGACTTCTTTTTGATCTGAAGGATAAATAACTCGTGTCCCGTTAATCACGATACTTGCCAAACTATGAGTACTGAATAGGGCCACCACGGCTAAGCCAGCAACTCGTAAAATGTTATGAAAGGGAAAACACATAAAGTCTCCTGAAGTAGATTATTTGGGAGGGGAGCCCTTCCCTCAAGGCATTACTTGTATTGAATAGAGTAAACAACATTGCTGACGACGGTGCCTGGGGTGGTTGTACCCTCAGCATAATACTCAACAAAATAGGGCAAGTTAGTGCTACCAGACTTGACGTTTACAAACGAGTTACCGTTGATCTGTTCCGCGTTACCCGCTTTGATCACCGTTTGAGAAGCACTGGTGCCATCACGCAATTGCAGGCTGACGTTTTGTGCCGTACCAGTGTTATTAAGGCGGCCGGTAAGAACATCTACCGCAGCACCAGCTTGAAAGAAAGCGGAGGCGGTTTTCAAACTACCACTGCAGTTGGCCAGTGTCAGGGTGAAACCGGTGAGCCCGGCCGTCTGTGCCGCACTTCCTAGTTGACCAATACTAACAATTGGCAGGGTAACAATCGGGTTGCTAGCTTGGCCGTTGACAATGACTTCGCAGGTGTTATTACTTAACTGCCCCTGAAAATTGATGGTACCGCCAGAAGCAGCCTGCGCCAGACCAGAAGAGAGCAGGACGCCTGCAATAGCAGACAGAATAAATTTGTTCATTTACATTCCTTAATTACAGTTAACAAGGCACTGTGATTGTAAAAAGACACTTAGAATAAGTACGTTAGTTGTAGAGCAAGAGCCCCCTACCACCAAATAGAGTGTTCTCTCACCGAATTATCAGTAATAAGAAGACTATGCTTAACCTTTCCTATATAAAATAAAGAGATGATGTTCTTTTTTAAGTGAAGTGCATTTCAATGAGGTGTAGCATAGAGATAAAATATAACCTCTGTAAATATAGTTTTTTCTATGGGTGATAAAAATAAGTTATTTTAAAAAATAAAAACCTTATAAAACAACGAGGCTTATTTATAATTATTTTTAATACCCCTAGTATTTATTATTATACCTAACATTCATTACTTTTAGTTATCACCGATAGAAAATACTTCCTTCACAACGACCAAGTAAAATCTTATACTGGCTATAAATAAAGCTAGGATTGCATTTGTTATTGCATGGATTCGTCTTTAACTAAAGCCATTAGCATATACAATATGTCCTTAATGGCTTTCTTTACAGGGAGAGGCAACCCTATCCAACCGCTAAATATCGTAGCTGCTAGAGTAATGAAAGTAGCAATGAGAGTGGAGATTTAAAGAAGAAAGTCTTACCAAAAACGTCATATCTCAAAAAAACACGAGGAAGTAATGAGAAGGAAAAAAGTAGTTTTGCAATGTTCCTGTAATTTTATGAGAACAGGGTTAGAAGCATTAATTAAAGATACAGATTTGTCAGTATCTCTTGATATTGTAGATACTAGTGACAGTTTTTCAGACTGTGAGGACGCTTTAAATGCCTTGCCGGTAGTAAATTTAGTCATCCTAACGGTCTGTAACCGTGATTATAACTTGGCCTCACTCTTGCAACTTGTTGGAGAGCGTTTGCCGAAAATGCATCCCAATAGCAAAGTTGTAATGATAAGTGATATAGCCGATGTCAACCCACTTAAATGTTACTTTAGTGGGTTGAGAAACGTCAGTATCATACTGAATAAGACAATAACGCTTGATGAGTTAAGCAGGGAGTTGCTGAGCACTACCGCAAATAATGAGCAAATCTTCGGTAAAAGTTCAACTATGCTCACACCGCGTGAATTAGAGATTCTGCGCATGCTGCTGGATGGTGATACCGCTAGAAAGATAGCTAACGACTTGAAACTAAATTTCAGGACAGTAAGCCACCATAAACGTGCAGCCTTGGCTAAACTGGGGGTCCGTTCCTTGTGTCCCTTAGTGAATTTGATAGGTAAAAGAAAATATAACAAGAGGGTTTCATCTTGGGGGAGGACCTTGGGTCAAATAAGAGTAGGTAGCGCATTAAGTAGTACGGCAATATAAATTTATGGGTATAAAAGGGAAAGAAAGTAGCATAATGCTGGTGGTGGTTCGTTACTGATGAATTTAAGGCATATGCCCTAATACATTAACCGTCAACTTTGTGGGGAGTTGCCATGACAGCATCAGCCATCAATATCTCGTTTTATCTTGTCATTGCCTGTTTTTAACTAAGATAAAAACGAATTAATAGCAGCGTCGTTCCCTAACCGGTTTTGTCTTAAGAGGGTTTTATGTCCCTATAATGGAATATAAAAATCTTTAATATAGTGAGAAACAGATATCATCGTTATGAAAAATCTGCCCAAGCCTAACCAGCTTAAAGTATTCCAGTCGATTATCGAACACGGGAGTTTTCGGGCTGCAGCCAAGGCCCTGCATCAGACACAGCCTGCATTGACACAGTCAATGAATGAACTTGAGAAAATGTTAGGCACTTCACTTCTGATGCGTGGGCCGCGTGGTGTGGTACTCACCGAAGCAGGGAAGCTTTTTGAACCCCGAGTTCAATTGGTGCTGAAAGAGTTGGAGCGCGCAGTCAATGAAGCAAAGCAACTTAGCGCCACCTCTCAGGGAACCATTGAGTTGGGGAGTTCGTCGTTACCCTTTTTTACCATGTTACCAGCTGCAATCCAGCGTTTTAATAAACGCTTTCCGCAGGTCAACATCAATCTTACGGAAGGACAAATTTCCGAGCTATTACCTGCACTGAGGGGAGGAGAATTAGACTTTGTCATCGGCGCAACGTCGCCTGAAACGATCCTGGCTAGCGAATTTATTGAAGAGCCATTCTTTACCACTCCTTTTGCCGTGGTGGCACACCGAGATCATCCATTGGCTAAGAGTACTTCGCTGAGCCAGCTCAAACAGGCCAAATGGTATTTACCCACGGCGAAAATTGGTTACTTCGGTGAACTTGATGCACTACTGTTCCCCGAAGGGGAAGAGAATACACAGACCATTATCCGGGGGGACACGGCGGCCATCACGTTGCAAATGGTGATGAATGCTGGCTTTTTGACAGTGGCCGCGAAAGAGATGCTTCAGGTACCTTATCTAAGCCAGCAGTTGTGCATAATACCGATCGAAGAGCAACTACCCGATGCGTCCTACAGTTTTATCTACTCTCATCGTTTACCGTTGACGATGCATGCCAGGACCATGATAGATAAACTGCAAAGGGAATGTAAGATCTATCCTTGGTCCAGTGAGGTTGAATAATCAATGGCTTTACCCGTCGTCCTTCAAGTTGCCGCGGTGGTGAGTAGCCGCAACTTGAAGTGACATGAGCATAAATCGTTACGCCTCCCCGCTATCTTGTTGTAATAAATTGATATTTAATAATATTACCGAAGACTAAATGGATTCTGTGAGACAAAAATAGTTGGTGTTTACATTTTTGGGTTCAGCATCTAAGCTTAAATTTATTCACTCTCAAGTTGTTATTTAGTCTGAAAATAGATGGTGGACTATGAAAGAACTTCCAAAAATCAATCAGCTCAGGGATTTTCAGGCGATTATCTATTATGGAAACATCAGAACCGCTTCACAGGCCTTGTTCAAAACCCAGCCTGCGATGACCAAAAGTATTCAGGAGTTAGAGCGGATTTTGGGAGTGTCATTATTATCCCGAGGTCCGCAGGGCATGGTTTTGACCAAGATGGGGCGTGTTTTTGAACATAGGGTTAACACGCTACTTAACGATCTTGAAAGAGCCGTAGATGAGTTGCATCAATTGAGTCAACAATCTCAGGGCAACGTAGTCTTTGGTTGTTCACACTTGCCTGCTTTAAGTGTGCTCCCTTCTTTGGTTAATAAATTTCAAGTCCAACACCCAACATCCAATATTACCATCATTGAAGGGCAACTTTGTGAACTGGTGAATTCACTTCGGCTAGGGCGATTGGATTTTTTTATTGGAATCGCGTCACCTGAGATATCAATGAGCGAGTTTATTGTTGAGCAACCGATCAAAGCGGAATTTTGTATTATTGCCAGAAAGGGGCACCCTCTCTCTCACTGTCGTTCATTAAGCGAATTGCAAGGGGCAAAATGGTATTTCCCTAGTACCAGAACAGGATATTATAAAGAGCTGGAGAAATTTATTTTCCCAAAAGGGAAGGGAAGCACAGATATCGTGATTTATGGTGACTCATTGAGCATTGGTGAGCAAATGGTGTTAAATGAGGATTATTTTTTTATTGGCCCCAAGGCGGTTCTCGATGTCTCTTATGTAAAAGATCTTATCACAGTTATACCTATAAAAGAAAAACTGCCTGATGCCCTATATGTTCTGATTCATAAACAACAACATGGTTTGACCCCGCTGGCTAAACAACTGATGGATGAAGTCAAAGCGGCGTGTTTAAAACTTCTCTCTGAGGAGAATTGATACTACGGAAGATTGTTCCCAAGAAGATGCGACCTAATTTGATCGCACCTTCCTTAACCAGACAGAGTCCTTATAGTGGGAAACGTAATATGGCGTTAAGATCTGCACCGGAAGGTAAATCATCGCTGCGTACTGCTAAAACTCTTGCACCGGTCGCCATCGCTCTTTTGGCAATCTCGTCTATTAAATCGTAGGTGTCATCCTCATCATGGTCACTGAAAGTGATTAATCCCTGCTCATCAATGGTGCCTTTCAGCTTGCAGTCGAGGTTAATCAGTAACAAATCAATGGCGCCGAATGTGGCTGCTCTTGCCGCATCTGAAAGATCCTGAGTGACCCGGCGTTCTCCTAAGCGCGTTTCAAAGCGCGAGGCTAACGCGTTCAATTGCTCCTGATAATAGTTATCCATTAACGGCCGCACCAACGTTACCAATTCAGATGTACCAAGGTGCTCTGCATTTTTGAACAGCGTTTCATCTGCCAGGTTAGCCAACGAGTTTGTTGAACGGTAGATTGAGACCAGCGGCTCGGTACTGACAAGGAGAAGCGGAGAATCATGTCTGGCAAACAGTGGACGTAACGCCTGGTCAATTTTGCGAGTATATTGCGCGAGTCGCACTTTATGATGTGTCGCTCCATGATGGTGGTCATTCAATGCTGCATCCCCCATAGCATCCTTCATGGAGGTGGGCATCTCTGGCACTGTCATCTCTTCTGCGGGAGCATCAGCAAAAAACTCGATCAGGCGCGTCTGGTTTTCAGAGAGTGCAAGGATGTAGGCCGAATGTGGGAAGGTTAACGCACGCAGTAGTGGTTTAAGGTAGAAACGTTTGCCCACCTCTAGTCGATTGGATAGCTCATTTGCCAGCCGGTAAGTTCGGATACTGTCTGGTGTTGCAAGCACCGCCAGGCTGCGTGCATGCAGGTCCCAAAATGACTCATCCTCCAACACAGAACAAAGCTGTTCTTCCAACAGGGCAACACGGCGTTTATCCAGGCCGCTGTCTGCAACCTGCAACAGCGCCTCCTTGATGAAGTTACCAAGTTGAATTTTACTGGCCTCTAAGTGCTGACGTAGAGGCGAGGTTTCAAGATAAATCGAGATACAAGCATCCGCATGAATATCAGCTAAATAGGCATATTCTTCACGGCTAGGGATATCAACATAAAGCATGTGCACCTCGCAAAATGACAATATTATTTAGGTGGTACGGCTTCCTTGGGGGCTTTCCGCTAACATCTGTGGTGAGAGCCTTAAGCAGACAAACAGCCCGTACCTTAACAATAGTTGCTTCCTTGCTGACCGGGGGACAATCAGGTGTTTTTTTATGCTGTTTTAATGAGGTACGCGTAAAGCGGATCACTTGATGTCATTTCTGTCACAACTCAGAAAAGTAGTTGGGAGGAACGAGGAAAAGCATGTTGCCGTCGTCTGCGAGCTTACAGGGCTTGTATTACGGTTTGGCCACACGGATTTTTTGCGTCATTGAGATCCACTGACAGGCCTCCTGGGGCTGAGGTTCCGAGGCTGACGCAGTCGGCAGGGCACTAATGAGGTCCAACCAAACATAGAGTCACAGGTTAAATTTCCCGACCCAAGGGCTATTCCGGTCGTTTGACCACAGTTGTAACAGCATTTCCTTGAATCGTTCTGCTGCCGGGCTAAGTGAGGCCTCACGGCGTTGAATCAAACCGAGAGTTCTTCTCACCACCGGTTCAATCAAGGGGCGACTCACCAAGGTAGGGTGGTCATCTTTGGGCATGGCCAGACTGGGAAGCGCTGCAATCCCCAAGCCCGCCTCAACCAGCCCCAACGAGGTAGAAAGATGGCGAACTTCGTAAAACCAATTCGGATCCCACTTGGTATTCTCCAGGGCTTTCTCAATGAGAAGGCGATTACCACTTGAGCGTCTCACACCAATAAGTGGATACCCATCCAATTCCTCCCACATCACCAATGGCTTTTGAGCCAAAGGATGGTCTCGTCGACAAGCCAGCACAAAGGGCTCATTAACTAACGGCATAAATTCAACGTTGGGATGTGTGACATTGATCATGTTAATGCCGAAGTCAGCATCGCCATTTAGCACCGCTTCCAGGCAATTATTTGTACCGTGCTCAAGGATCCGCACACGAATATTTGGATAAGAGGCATTGTAGTCACGAATAACGGTGGGCAGGAAATAGAATGCTGCAGTAGGCAGACAAGATAACGTGACTTTCCCAACCTGGTGCGAAGCCATCTCTTTAATGTTCAACACGGAATTTTCAAATAAATTTAGCAAATTCCGTGCATTAGGTAAAAAACTCTTTCCGACAGCGGTCAGACTGACCCGGCGAGTCGAACGTTCAAACAGCGGTGTACCCAGGCTCTCTTCCAGCTTTTTAATTCTGCGCGTCAGCGCAGGTTGAGTGACGTTCAGCACCTCAGCTGCCTTGGTAAAGCAACAAAATTCTGCAACTTTTACAAAAGCTTGGATCCCTTGTAGCTCATGCTGCATAGCGTAATCCTAAATGAAGAAAGAGGCCTGTTTAACCACAATGATAGCATCGGTATTAATGTCAAAATCGAATCAATCTCCCGATTTTCGGCATTAGAGTAATTGATCACCTTATGGGAATCTTGTGTCATCAAAAGTTGTTCACTGCCGAGATGATTAATTATGTTGCAGATCCCTTGTGTGCTCATGCGTGGAGGGACCTCTAAAGGTCCCGTATTATTGGCCAGTGATTTACCTCAGGAACGTGAAGCAAGAGATGAAATGCTCTTGTCCTTGATGGGGGCCGGTCATGAACTTGAAATCGATGGTATCGGTGGTGGAAGCCCGCAAACCAGTAAGGTGGCGATAGTGAGCCCATCGACCAGCGCTGATGCTGATATCGATTATCTGTTTGCACAGGTGATGGTAAAAGAGCGGCATGTGGATACCACGCCAAACTGCGGCAATATGCTGTGTGCCGTTGGGCCTTTTGCTATTGAAAAGGGGTTGGTGGTTGCTACCGATCCCGTGACCCGGGTGCGAATTCGTAATCTCAATACCGGCACCCTGATCGATGCTGATATTCAGACCCCTGATAAAATCGTGACCTACGAAGGCGATACCACGATCGATGGCGTACCAGGTAGTGCGGCACCGGTTGGGCTGACTTTCTTGAATTCTGCTGGCTCCAAAACGGGTAAATTACTCCCGACAGGTAAGGTCATCGATGTTATTGAGGGTATCGGTGTGACTTGCATTGATATGGCTATGCCCATGGTATTAATCAACGCCTGCGATTTAGGTAAGCGTGGTGACGAATCGCCACAGGTTTTAGACGCGGATAAAAATTTTCTTCAGATGCTAGAAAGCATCAGATTAAAAGCCGGTTTGGCCATGGGGTTAGGCGATGTCAGTAAAAAGGTGATACCTAAGCCGGTATTAGTAAGCGAGGCCAGCGCGGGGGGTACCCTAAAAGTCCGTTATTTTATGCCCCATAATTGTCATAAATCATTAGCCATTACGGGATCAGTAGGCATTGCTACCGCTTGCCTAATGCCAGGGAGTATAGCCAATCAATTCGTTGACCAACCGGCGGGTGACTTTCTCGAACACGTCGTCATTGAGCACCCCAGCGGAAAAATTGATATCTCTTTAGTTAAAACAGGTAGTGAAATGGAAAGTGTTCGCGCCTCAGTGATAAGGACTGCCCGGAAATTATTTGTTGGCAATGTGTGTGTGGCTGAAGGGGATTTAGAAACGGAAGGCGTTTATTGATTTCGTATTACCTCAATGATTAGACATGTTTTATTTAACTGTGACTTATCTCTCTGTACCTACACTCAATATAACTATGAGGTCATAATGACTGTGTCCAAATCGGCTGATCTGCCAGGAAAAGGCAGAGGTGTTAGTGCCAGAAATTATTATCGCGTAATATTGGCCCTGGCTATCTCAGGGTTGGCTGAACTAGCCTCTTTATTTTTTATACAACCTCTGCTTCCTCGTTTAGCCATTGAGTATGACGTTGCCGTTAGCCATGTCAGTATTATTCTTTCCGCGGAGACCGCGTTACTGGCGATAGGCTTGCTATTTACCGGCACGCTCTCAGACCGATTTGGACGGAAACGGTTAATTATAGTATCGCTGTTTACCGGGGGCGTACTCACTCTCCTATGTCCCCTCGTTGAATCCTGGGCGTTGTTGGTGATGCTACGCGGTGTTATTGGGCTGGCGCTCAGCGGTATAGCGGCAGCGGCGACCGCTTATATCAGTGAGGAGGTCGCTCCGGTCGTGGCTGGGGTGGTCACCGGATACTTTGTATTTGGTAACTCGATAGGTGGTATGTCAGGACGTGTTTTGGCCAGCCAACTCATTGACTATGTCTCCATCGACATCATCTTCTACGGCTTTGCCGTGCTTTTGATGATGGTCTCGCTGATGGTATATTTTGTCTTGCCGGAGTCCCAAAAATTCCAGGCATCAAAAAATATTAATTTTACCCGTGTTCTGAAAGAAGGCGCACAGCACTTTAAAAATAAAAAATTGGCGCTAATGTTTGTAGTCAGTTTTATTATTTTCGGTGTATTTACCTCTTTGTATAACTATCTTGCCTTCTTCTTGGCTAAAGAACCGTTTAATGTGTCACATGCGCAAGCTGGATTGATTTCATTCAGTTTTGCTTTGAGTTTCTTCACCGCACCACAGGCAGGGCGTTTATCAGCGAAGTTCGGTGGAATGAAAGTATTGGCTGGCCTTTTCGTGATGATGATTGTCGGGATGTTGCTGACGTTGACACAAAATACCGCCGTATTCATTGTTGGCGCAGTCATTTTTACCGGATGCTTCTTCGGTTGTCACTCTATCGGCTTAAGCTGGGTGAGTAAAAATGCGACCCATTCTCGTGGGCAAGCAACGGGGCTATACCTGTTCTTCTACTATATGGGCGGCTCGGTAATCGGTTATTGCAATGGACAGGTTTTTGCCACATTCGGCTGGCCTGGGATGACCGGCTTCATTATCGCCTTGCTGGGGGTTGGGATTGTGGTGGCCAATTATTTAGGGGCGGTAGGTAACATCCAACTCGTCCCCGCCAAGAGTAATGAATAGCCCCATATTTAAGCAGTGAATTACTATTGCCGGCAATGAGCATTTTTATTGCTGGCCCAGGAAAATCCAATAGGCTCTCTTATGAAACTCGCAAGCTATAGCCACGGTGGTCAAAAAAGTTACGGTATTTATACTCCCAACGGCATTATCGATCTGGGGGATAGAATTGGTGCGCGCTACCCCACTTTGAAATCATTATTGGAAGGTGATGCTCTTGCATTGGCTCGTGAGTTTATCCGTTGCCAGCCTGATATTTCGCTCGATGATATTACCTTCCTACCGGTAATTGAACAGCCAGGTAAAATCCTTTGTGTCGGTATGAATTATGCGGAGAAACGTAAAGAGTTTAATGAACAGAACCCTGCGCCCACGTTATTCGTCCGCTTTGCCGACTCTCAAACCGGCCACGATACCGATGTTATCAAACCTTGGTTAACCAAGGAGTTTGATTACGAAGGTGAGTTGGCTGTCATTATTGGTAAATCAGGTGAGAACATTGGACGTGAGCAGGCTTTTGAGTATGTCGCGGGTTACAGCTGTTATATGGACGGCTCAGTACGTGACTGGCAGCACAGTTGGTATACCGCCGGTAAGAACTGGCGTAAAACCGGCTCTTTTGGGCCTTTTCTCACTACGGTCGATGAAATTCCCGATCCCCATGCTTTATCTATCCGTACCTATCTGAATGGCCACTTGGTGCAAGACGACCATACCAGCAGCATGATCTACAAAGTCGCTGAATTAATTGAGTACATCAGTACTTTCACCTTCCTCCGCCCAGGTGACGTCATAATCACTGGTTCGCCGGGTGGGGTTGGGAAAAAACGTAATCCTCCACTGTTTATGAAACCGGGGGATTGTATCGAAGTAGAGATTGAAAACATTGGTCATTTACGTAACTCAATTGTTGAAGCCAGTTCACGATGCAACATTCCTGCGTAATAAAACGGGCTCCAGAACATCAGCAGAGATGTCAAAAAGGTGGGAGTGACGTTATGGACGGCAGTCTGGGAGTGCCCTTGATGGATATCATTGACTCTGTTGAATTTGAAGAGATTTCAGTTACCGATGATGTCGTTTGGATCGGAGAGATACACTCGTTTTTACAGCATTGCCATCTCGGGGTAGATCGGGACATTGAGCTGTTTGTGATTGCCCGCAAGGGCAAAAATATCATCGCCTGTGCCGGTTTGGCGGGTAACACCATCAAGTGTGTGGCCGTGGATATTGCCTGGCGTGGGGAAAAGCTCAGCGTACGGATTGTCGAAGAGGTGGCTAAGCTGGCAGCACAGCGTGGCAACCTACACCTTTTCTTGTATACCCGTCCTGAAAATAAAGTTTTCTTCCGCGGATGCGGTTTTTTCCCGATAGCCGAGGTTCCAGGTATCAGCGTGTTGCTGGAAAACACGCCAGTGGGTATAGCCCGGTATCGCGCCTCGCTCCAGCCGTTCAGGCAACCGGGCAAGCGTATCGGCTGTATCGTGATGAATGCCAACCCCTTCACTCTTGGCCACCGTTATTTGGTAGAACAGGCACTGCAAGCCTGTGATTGGTTACATATCTTTGTCGTAAGTGAGGATGTTTCACTTTTCCCGTTCGCGCAACGGTTGGAAATGGTACGCCAAGGCGTGGCCGACCTCAGTGGTCTGACGGTCCACCCCGGCACTTGTTACCTGATTTCACGGGCAACATTCCCCAGTTATTTCCTCAAAGAACAGAAGGTGGTTAACGAAACCTATTCAGCGATGGATCTGCTGGTTTTCCGCCGCTATATCGCGCCTGCGTTAGGGATCACTCACCGTTTTGTCGGCACGGAACCCCATTGCGCAGTCACAGCACAATATAACGATGCTATGCATTACTGGCTGGAAGGCTCAGACAACACAAGCTCACGGGCAGTAAGCGTGGTGGAGATCGACCGTAAAACCACCATGAATGGCCGGGCGATTTCTGCTTCCGATGTACGCCAACTATTACGCCAACACCAGGCAGAGGCTATTGAGGACATTGTGCCCAAGACCACGCTGCCCTATCTGCAGCCCTATTGCTTACCGGTCTGTACATCATGAAATGCGTTCATCAACCGTCAATAAGGTTATCCATTTTACAAATGACTCGAGGCAGGAATTCATACCATGAAAATAACTAAGGCGGCTCTGGCCGGCACCTTTGAGTCCAGCGATTTGTTGGTCAAGGTGAGTCCGTCAGAGGGAGGGCTGGACGTCGTCATTAACAGTGAAGTGTTCAAGCAGTTTGGTGAGCAGATAGCGGCAGTCGTGCACCAAACCCTGAAGGCGCTAGATGTCACGGATGGGCTGGTGATCATTGATGACAAAGGGGCACTGGATTGTGTTATCCGAGCCAGGGTTCAGTGTGCGGTGTTACGCGGTACACAGGAAGAGACGCTCAACTGGGAGGTGTTGTGATGAAAAAGCTGCGTCGAAGCATGTTATTTCTCCCCGGTTCAAATGCGGCCATGTTGTCGACTGCATTTGTGTATAAACCGGATTCAATCATGTTTGACCTGGAAGATGCGGTGTCTCTGCGGGAAAAAGACAGCGCCCGCATTTTGGTCTTTCATGCACTGCAACTCCCGATGTATCGCGACATTGAAACGGTGGTACGCATCAATCCGCTAAATACGCCATTTGGTTTGAAAGATTTGCAGGCAGCGGTTCGCGGCGGTGCTGATGTAATTCGTCTGCCAAAAACCGACAGCCCGGATGATATTTACCAACTGGAAAATGAAGTCGCCCGCATTGAAGAGTCCTGCGGTCGCCCTGTGGGATCAACCCGTTTGATGGCGGCGATTGAATCGGCGGTTGGCGTAATCAATGCGGTGGCAATTGCCCGCTCTTCTCCACGTCTGATGGGGATTGCTTTGGCCGCGTTTGATTATGTGATGGATATGCAAACTGAACGGGGTGATGGAACCGAGCTGTTCTATGCGCGTAACGCGGTGCTGCATGCGGCACGGGCGGCAGGAATTGATGCATTTGATGTGGTGTATTCCGATATCAATGATGAAGCGGGTTTCCTACGTGAGGTGGACTTGATCCGCCGAATGGGCTTTAACGGCAAATCCCTGATTAATCCCCGCCAGATAGAGTTGTTGCACAACGCCTACGCGCCGACACAGGAAGATGTGGATTACGCAGTGCGGGTGATTGCCGCTGCAGAAGAAGGTGAGCGTGCAGGTCTTGGAGTCATCTCACTGAATGGGAAAATGATTGATGCCCCGATCATTAATCATGCCCGCATCGTACTCGATCGCGCCCATGCATCAGGTGTGCGCCAATGATGAATAAACGGAACCAACGGGAAACGTCGATGATTAATGTAATTGATTCATTGCGCCAGCACTGTGCCGATGAGCATCACTGGACGCTATTCAGTGGTGCTAACGCCCATACTCCTTACCTGGCCGATGCCCGTCAAAAGCATGAGCGCAAACTGTGTACCAGCCTGGAAGACGCCATTACCCGCAGTGGTTTGCGCGATGGTATGACCATCTCCTTTCATCATGGATTTCGTGAGGGTGATAAAGTCATCAATACCGTGGTGGACGCTCTGGCCAGGCAGGGGCTGAAAAACATCACCTTGGCTTCCAGCTCTCTGATGACCTGCAATGCGCCGCTGATCGAACATATTCGCAACGGCGTTATCAGCAAAATTTATACCTCGGGCATGCGTGGCCCACTGGCAGAGGCGATCTCTAACGGGCTGATGAAGGAACCGGTGCAGATCCATTCTCATGGCGGGCGGGTGAAGCTGATCGAAAGTGGTGAAATCACCATTGATGTGGCCTTCCTCGGTGTGCCTTGCAGCGATGAGTATGGCAATGCCAACGGGACTGCAGGCCAGTCACGCTGTGGCTCACTGGGTTATGCGATGGTGGATGCACAGTATGCTCGCCACGTGGTGCTGCTGACCGAGGAAATCGTCCCATTCCCCAACCTGCCAGCCAGTATTCTGCAGACTCAGGTAGACAGCATAGTGCAGGTCACAGAGGTGGGTGACCCGGCGAAAATCAGCGTAGGGGCGGCGCGTGTGACCAGTAACCCACGCGAGCTGATGATTGCCCGAACAGCTGCCGATGTGATCGAGCATTCAGGCTATTTCAACAACGGTTTTTCGGTACAAACCGGCTCTGGTGCTGCATCAACGGCCTGCACCCGCTTTCTTGAAGCCCGCATGTTACGCCAAGACATTGTGGCGAGTTTTGCGTTGGGGGGGATCACCGGCAGCCTCGTCGATCTGCACGAGAAAGGCTTGATTGAAACCCTGCTGGATACGCAAAGCTTTGACAGTAGCGCAGCCTCCTCACTGGCAAAAAATCCGCGACATGTGGAAATTTCGACCAGCATTTACGCCAACCCGGCGGCCAAAGCGGCCTGTTGTGACCAGTTGGATATCGTCATCCTCAGCGCGTTGGAGATTGACCTCGATTTCAACGTTAACGTGATAACCGGATCGGACGGAGTCATGCGCGGGGCTTCGGGTGGGCATTGTGATGTGGCTGCCGCCGCTAATCTGACCATCGTGGTCGCCCCCTTGATCCGCAGCCGTATTCCTACGGTGGTACGCCATGTGACGACCTGCGTCACCCCTGGCGAGAGCATTGATGTTTTGGTCACCGACCATGGTATTGCGGTGAATCCTGCACGCCCGGAGGTATACCAACGCCTGTTGGCCGCGGGTCTGCCGCTCATGAGCATTGAAACACTGCATCAGCGAACATTGGAAATTTGCGGTGAACCGAAACCCATCGAGTTTGAGGATCGCATTGTCGGAGTGATTCGTTACCGCGACGGTAGCGTTATAGACGTTGTCCGCCAGGTGAAACAGCCGTGAGTAGCGCACCTGCTGTTGCGGTCACCCCGGTGACGCTGGAGGCATTGCTGGCCGCCCGGGATCGACGGGCCGAGCGGCAAAGACTCTGGTTGGAGCGCTGGCAAGAGACCCTGGTTTCACTGACGTTGGTCTGGCCTGGCGAGGTTAAAGATAGCCCACAAGCTCGTCAGGTCATGCAGGTGGCACTAATGACGTTTGGGCAGTTGGTTCAGGGAGCCGGGTGGGGGATCAGTCAGCATCAGGTTTTCTGGTTGCCTGAAGGCGCGGAGGCTTTCTGGGCGGTAACGGCGCCAGCAGTGGCGGTAAAACGTGCCACGGTTGCGTTGGAAAACCATCACCCTCTAGGGCGGTTATGGGATATGGATGTTTTTAGCCCACAGGAGGGGTTATTGAGCCGCAGTCGTTTCGGGCAACCCGCTCGCACCTGTCTGGTTTGCGATGAACCTGCACATGCTTGTGCCCGTTCTGGCAAACACCCGCTATCGCGGTTGTTACAGAGTATAGAGGACAAGATTGATGACTACGTCAACAGCTTATCAGTGTGAGCCCATTACTGCTGGCACCATTGCGCAATGGGCCGTCGAAGCTTTACGACGTGAAGTGGAACTGACTCCCAAACCGGGATTGGTGGACCGGGAAAGTAATGGCGCTCACCGTGATATGGATTTGCCGTTGTTTCGCCGCAGCATCGCGGCGATAGCTCCCTGGTTCAGTCGTTTCGTCACGGTGGGTGAACTGTCGGCCAACGAGAAAGGCTACGTGGCCTTAAGTAAGGTGAGGCCGGTGGGACTGGCGTGTGAGCAGGATATGTTTCGGGCTACCGGCGGAGTGAATACTCACAAGGGGGGCATTTTCTCGCTGGGCTTGTTGTGTACGGCGGCGGGGCGCCTGGCGGGGCAGCAGCAGGCGATCACCAGCACCACTCTTTGCCAGGCAGTATCGTCCCTGAGCGCTCATCTGGTGGAACAGGAGCTGGTTCAGAGGCGTCGGGGTGTCACGGTAGGCGAGCGGTTGTATCAGCAATACGGCATGAAGGGGGCTAGGGGGGAAGCCGCCAGCGGGTTCATGACGGTACGGCAATACGCATTACCTGCATGGCAGCAGGCTTGCAAAGCCGGCTACGCGGAAGAACAGGTGTTATGGCATGTGCTGCTGACGCTGATGGCGCATAACTGCGATACCAATCTGGTGTCGCGTGGCGGGCTTGCTGGTTTGCGTTTTGTACAACGCCAGGCCCGGCAACTGTTAGAGATGCAGGACGCAGGGCTCGCCGAGCGTCGCAGGGCGTTGATTATGCTGGATCAACGGATGACCGCGGATAACCTCAGCCCGGGTGGCAGTGCCGATCTGCTGGCTGTGACCTGGCTATTGGCTCAGTACCCATGCTGACGGGGTTTAACAAGGATCGAGGCTGATGCACATGACAGAAGTGGACAGCGCCCTGGCCGAGGTGGCGGCACACCTGACCATGATATTGGTCCCTGGGGTGCGCGACAGCGGTGAGGAGCATTGGCAAAGCTACTGGTCCCGGCGTTTTCCATCGTGGCGCAGGATCCGCCAGCGGGACTGGTTTCAGGCAGATTTGGACAATTGGGGATTAGCTATCCGTCGGGAGCTATTGGCCTGTAAGCAACCGGCTATTTTGATCGGACACAGCTTTGGTGCCTTGGCGTCATGTTATGTCGTCCAGAGTGGGATTTCGGGAGTGGCCGGAGTGGTATTGGTGGCACCGGCTGAGCCGCTACGTTTTGAATTAGAAGAGCGCATCAATAACCAGCCTTTGGCGGTACCGAGCCTGGCATTTGCCAGCCATAACGACCCGTTAATGCGTTTTACCCGCGCAGAATATTGGGCACGGGTATGGGGTAGTGAGCTGGTTGATGTCGGTGAGGCAGGGCATATCAATGCGGAATCCGGGTTTGGTGCCTGGGACTATGGCCTGACACGGGTGGGGCAGTTTGCTAAGCAAGTGATCAATAAATTCAATGAGTAAAATATTTTTAACATGAATTTTTAATGGGTTTTCAGGAGAAAGCAATGTTAGCCGACTATAAGCAACATAGCGCTGAGCGCGCCGAAAAAGGCATCCCACCCAAACCATTAATGGCCGAACAAGTGGCCCAGCTGGTTAAATTGCTGCAATCAACGGTACCGGACGAAGGGGATTTCTTACTGCAATTATTAGCTCACCACGTGCCCTCCGGGGTGGACGATGCCGCAAAAATCAAGGCGGAATTTCTTGACCATATTGCGCAGCAAAAAGCTGACTCCCCGATGATAACCCGAGAAGAAGCGGTGCGCCTCTTAGGTACGATGCAGGGGGGATATAACGTACAGCCATTGATAGACTTGCTTGATGATGAGGTATTAGCCCCTTTGGCTGCCAAAGAGCTGGCTGCGACGTTACTGGTTTTCGACAAATTTGCCGAGGTTGAAAGCAAGGCCCGGCAAGGTAATGTACTGGCTCAGCAGGTTCTTCATTCTTGGGCCGACGCGCAATGGTTTACCTCTCGCCCAGCGGTAGCAGAAAAAATCACCTTAACGGTGATGAAGGTGACGGGAGAAACTAATACTGACGATTTGTCTCCTGCGCCAGAAGCTTGGTCACGCCCTGATATTCCACTGCATGCGCTGGCGATGCTGAGTGTTCCCCGTGAGGGCATCACGCCCGATCTGCCAGGCATCATCGGGCCTGTCAGCCAGTTAGCGGCGTTAAGCCAGGCCGGTCATCCTTTAGCCTATGTGGGGGATGTTGTCGGCACCGGTTCATCGCGCAAATCGGCAACCAATTCGATCTTATGGTATATCGGCCAGGATATTCCTTTTGTACCCGGCAAACGCTGTGGCGGCATAGTGCTGGCGGGGAAAATTGCGCCGATCTTCTTCAATACGCTGGAGGATTCGGGGGCACTGCCGATTGAAGTAGACATCACCTCGCTGGAAATGGGCGATGTGATCGACCTTTATCCAGCCCAAGGCGAGATCAGTCGCCATGGCAGTGAAGATGTCGTGAGCCGGTTTGTGTTAAAAAGCCCGGTACTTTTGGATGAAGTCAGGGCGGGGGGACGCATTCCGCTGATTATTGGCCGTGATCTCACTGCTAAAGCGCGTACTTCATTGGGATTGCCGCCTAGTGAGGTGTTTCGCCAGGCTGCTGTTCCGGCAGAAAAGCACACCGGCTACACCTTGGCACAAAAAATAGTGGGTAAAGCCTGTGGCACCGTAGGGGTGCGCCCGGGGCAGTATTGTGAGCCAAAAATGAGCACGGTAGGCTCGCAGGATACTACCGGTGGCATGACGAGGGATGAGTTGAAAGATCTTGCCTGCCTGAGGTTTTCTGCCGATCTGGTGATGCAATCGTTTTGCCATACGTCGGCCTATCCCAAGCCAGTCGATGTTAATCTGCAACAGACATTACCTGACTTTATGACCCAACGAGGTGGGGTTTCACTGCGCCCCGGTGACGGCATCATCCATTCATGGTTAAACCGTATGCTAGTGCCGGACACTGTGGGGACTGGGGCTGACTCCCATACCCGATTCCCGATAGGCATTTCATTTCCTGCAGGTTCGGGGCTGGTGGCTTTTGCGGCGGCAACCGGGATTATGCCATTGGATATGCCCGAATCGGTCTTGATCCGTTTTCATGGTGAGAGGCAACCGGGGATCACACTGCGCGATTTAGTGCACGCCATTCCGTATTTCGCCATCAGAGAGGGCCTGCTGACGATTGCAAAGCAGGATAAAAAGAATGTGTTTTCAGGCCGTATCCTCGAAATTGAGGGGTTGACGGGGCTGAAGGTTGAACAGGCATTTGAACTGGCCGACGCTTCAGCTGAACGCTCTGCGGCGGCGTGTACGGTTAAACTCGGCCAACCCGAAGTTGAAGAGTATCTAAGATCCAACGTGGTGTTACTCAATTGGATGATGACACAGGGTTATCAGGATCGGTCGACTCTCCGGCAACGAATCAAGGAGATGGAGGCCTGGCTGGCCAACCCTCAGTTATTGAGTGCAGACTCTGATGCCGAGTATGCCGCTGTTATCAATATCGATTTGTCTGAAATAACACAGCCGATCCTGTGTGTGCCTAACGATCCTGATGATGTTCATTTACTTTCTGAAGTGGCAGGCGAAAAAATTGACGAGGTGTTTATTGGCTCATGCATGACCAATATCGGTCACTTTCGTGCCGCCGGTAAGCTGTTGGCGCAGCACAAAGGTGAGGTTGCGACACGTTTCTGGCTAGCTCCGCCAACAAAAATGGATGCGGTACAATTGAGCAATGAAGGCTACTTCAGTCATTTTATCAAGTCAGGAGCCAGGATCGAGCCCTCAGGATGTTCACTTTGTATGGGGAATCAGGCCAGGGTTAAACCGGGAAGCCATGTCGTTTCAACCTCAACCCGCAATTTCCCCAATCGGTTAGGTGTGGATGCCAAGGTTTATCTAGCCTCTGCTGAATTAAGTGCGATAACGGCCATGACGGGGCAACTTCCTGAGGTGGACGAATATCTTGGCTACATGGCGAATATAAGTGATACCGCTCAGGATACTTATCGCTATTTGTCATTTAACACCATGCCTTTTTATCTGGGGGGTAATGCCAGTTAAATTAATCGGTACGCGTTGCATTATTGATTAAAAGGTCGTGCCTCTCAGGCTTTTATCGGGCAATGCCTGAGGGGCATTTGCGTCAATATTATCAAATATTATCTTAATCCGTTTGAGAGGAAATAGGGTGGTGAGTTCTATAGCCAATTATTTAAGCGATTAATATGATATATAGGTGAATGATTATGATAAAAACCAATGTATGGAAAATGGGGGTGATCTTGGTAATCCCTCTGCTGGTATTTGTTATTCCCGCACCCGAAGGCCTTTCTCCGATGGCCTGGCAGCTTTTGGGGATTTATTTGGCAGCGATTATCGGATTGGTGATTAAGCCCTACCCCGAACCGGTGGTGTTATTGACAGCAGTTGCCGCATCCGCTGTGGTAATTGAAACGTTGGGTGACGGCAAACTAAAATTTAGTGCAGCGTTAAGTGGCTATGCATCAGGGACCACCTGGCTGGTTTTTGCCGCATTTACCCTAAGCGCTGCTTTCGTCACCACAGGGCTTGGAAAGCGTATTGCCTATAAACTGATTGGGCGGATAGGCAGTACCACGCTGGGGCTCGGCTATGTCACGGTATTGCTTGATTTGATCCTTGCCCCGGCGACGCCGTCAAACACCGCCCGAGCTGGTGGCATAATTTTTCCTATCATCAATAGTATCGCGGTGGCCTTAGGCTCCGATCCCGAGAAGAGTCCGTGTAAGGCCGGGCGTTTTCTTATGATCAATATCTATATGGTAACGAAAACCACCAGTTATATGTTCTTAACGGGCTTTGCTGGCAATGCGTTGGCATTGAGCCTGATGTCCGACATTTTTCATATCAAGATAAGTTGGCTGGGTTGGGCGTTGGCAGGAGGGATACCGGGGTTAATTATGCTGGCGGTTATTCCCTACATCACTTATAAGATCTCACCCCCAGAGTTGAAATGTATCGACAATAAAACCCTTTCTGCTGAAGGCTTGGCTACCTTAGGCCCTATGACGAAGAGGGAAAAAGGGTTGATGATTATATTTCTGTTGGCATTGCTAGGCTGGATATTCTCCGGTGAGTTAGGGATTGATGCGGCGACCGTTGCGATTATTGTGATGGTGCTTGCCTTGCTTTCTGGCGTGGTCAGTTGGGATGATATTCTAAAAAACAAAGGTGGATGGAGCACGCTGATTTGGTATGGCGGGATTATTGGCCTGAGCAGTACCTTATCCAAGACCGGTTTTTTCACCTGGTTAGCCGATTGGTTTTCTCATCACTTTACCTTTAGCGGTTCAGGTAATTATGTGGTGATTATACTGCTGTTGATCAGCATTTTTATCCGCTATCTGTTTGCTTCCGGCGGTGCTTATGTCGCCGCGATGGTACCGGTTTTTGCCACTGTCGGCATGGTGGCTGGGGCGCCGCCGATGATCCTGGCTTTAGCCATATTATTCTCCAACTCCTATGGCGGATGCATTACCCACTATGGTGGAGCCGCTGGGCCTATCGTTTTTTCTGCTGGCTATAATGACATCAAATCATGGTGGATCACCGGGACTGTGATTGCCTTACTCACGTTCGTTGTACACGTGATGATTGGAATGCCGTGGTGGCAGTTTTTAATCAGTCAGGGTTTTTTGTAGAGGAAAACGTTTAGCGGGCTTATAACGGGGGGAGTTTTAACCCAAAAGCAAAAAACCCGCCATAGGCGGGTTCTTCTAAATGATGGTGCCCGGACTCGGAATCGAACCAAGGACACGGGGATTTTCAATCCCCTGCTCTACCGACTGAGCTATCCGGGCAACGGGGCGCATTAAACCGTATTGGCCGTGCGGCGTCAACGGATTTGTGACGAAAAACGTGAAAACAGCGCCGATTGCTGGCTTTTCAGGCAAAGGCCGCGTAATTCTACCTCTGTTGCCACCAGGTCACAGCGTTGCGCGCTTTAGCTTAACGCACCGAACTTACGGCACTGGGCAATATGCAAGATATCTTCGGCCAGCCGTTTGGCTACGGCGACATCCTGCAACTGGCGTTTTATCAGTAACTTGCTCAAGCAACCCTCCTGCACCAACTCCATTTGTTGCGCTACCGAGTCGGCGTCGTCGGCATCCATCTCACGCAACAGATCGCGGGTGAAGTCCAGTGAGGTGAGCTTCTGCTGCTCGGCCAGTTGATGGATCGGGTGGTCGCTCTCAGGGAAGAAGCTACAGGCGGCAATAAACAGGCAGCCAGGGTAACGTTCATTCTGTACGTGCTCTGCCAGCACGTCATAACGCGCCAGCAGCTTTTGCTGCGGGCTCAACGTCTCATCAAGCTGCAACTGGCGGCGCCAGGTATCAATTTGTTGGCCGTGGTAGCGCAGGCAGTCATACAGCAGTGCCTCACGGTCTGGCCAGAACGGTTTGAAATCGCTGTATGGCACACCCAGTTTTTCTGCCAGCATTTCCAAGGTGGTGGTCGCCAGGCCCTGTTTTTCCAACAGCTCCAAGGCTGTATTTAAAACCTGTTCACGTTGCACTAGTGCTCCCTCCAAAAAATCTTCTGAAACTCAGTGTCGTTTACCGAGTGGTTTTCTGCAAATGTGCGTCGAAGGCTTCTGCGTTCATAAAGCCCGTCACGCGAGCTGCGGGTAACTCTTTGCCATCTCGGTCAAAGAACAAAATGGTCGGCAAGCCAAGCACCTGCAAGTGCTTGAGCAAGGCTGCCTGTTCGGCATTGTTGGCCGTTACGTCGGCCTGCAGCAACACCGTATCGGCCAATTGGGCCTGCACCGCCGGATCGCTGAAGGTGTACTTCTCAAACTCTTTGCAGGCGACACACCAGTCCGCATACAGATCCAGCATTACCGGCTTGCCCTGCGCCTGTTGCAGCGCCTGGTTAAGCTGCTCAACGTTACTGATACGGGTGAAGTTCAGATGTGGCTGGGCCGCCTGCTCAGAGGCGGCGTTGCCGAATGCCCAGTCTTGCAATGGGCGCGCCGAAATCACCAGCGCCGCCAGTAGCAGCACCTGGATGGCTCGCGTCCAGCCACGGGATGATTTCAGGCTCAGGACGAATGCCCAGCCGAAGAATGCCAGGCCGAGCAGGCTCCACAGGCGCAGCCCCCAGACGTCGCCGATCACCCGCTCAAGCAGGAACACCGGCAGCGCCAGGATCACAAAGCCAAAGGCTTCTTTGACGTACTGCATCCACGGGCCGCTGCGTGGCAGCAGGCGGTTGCCGAAGAGCGTCACGATCACCAGCGGGATACCCATCCCCAAGGCATACAGATAGAGCGTGCCACCACCGGCCCACATATTACCGCTTTGGGCGATGTACAACAGGATGGCGCTGAGTGGGGCGGTGGTGCATGGCGAGCAGATCAGGCCTGCCAGAGCGCCCATCACAAACACGCCCACCAGCGAGCCACCCTGCTGGGTGTTGCTCCAGTTGGCCAGCCGCGTTTGCAGTGAAGAGGGGAGCTGCAAGGAGTAGCAGCCGAACATGGACAGAGCCAGGGCGACAAACAGCACCGACAGACCGATCAGCACGTAAGGGTGTTGCAGCGCGGCCTGGAACTGCAACCCGGCGGCGGCAACCACCAGGCCGAGCAGGGTATAGGTCAGCGCCATGCCTTGCACATATACCACGGCCAGCACCAGAATGCGCCCGCTGCTGTGTGGCCGCTCACGGCCCAGAATAATGCCGGAAATCAGCGGATACATCGGCAACACGCAAGGGGTAAACGCAATACCGATACCAATCAACAAGGCCCACAGAGGGGAGAAGGGCAGATTGGCTGGTGCTGTTTCTGCTGTTTCTGCTGGTGCTACGGCTACCGCTACCGCTTCTGCGGGCTCTGCGGCAAGCGGCACTGCACTCAGTGGGATCACGCGGGTTTCCGGTGGATAGCAGAAACCGGCCTCAGCACACCCTTGATAGGTGACGCTCAGGCTGGCATTGTCACCCGCCTGCAACAGGGGAATGCTCAGGGCCAATGGCTCCTTGAATATCGCCACTTCACCAAAGAATTCATCTTTATGCTTCAGCCCGGCGGGCAGTTCGAACTGGCCTAGCGTTGCCTGCTGTGGCACCAGCTTGATTTGCTGGCGGTACAGGTAGTAACCAGGGCGGATTTGCCAGCTTAGCGTCAGTTGGGGGCCCTGTTGTTTAAAATCAAAGGCAAATGCCTGATCGACGGGGACGAACTGGTTGCCCGCGTTTTGGCCGAACAGTGAAGCCTGAGCCGCAGCGGGCAGGAAGAACAGGCTGCACAGCAGCAATATCAGTTTAATGAGGCGTTGATCCATGACAGGTAATCTTTATCTCCAGCCATCACCGGCAGTACCAACAGTTCGGGTGTCTGGTACGGGTGATGTTGTTTCAGGTAGGTGAGTAGCGCTTGCTGATGCTGGCGATCGCTTTTAAACAGCATCTGCACTTCGTATTCCTGTTGCAGTTTCCCTTCCCAGTAATACAGCGATGTTGCCCCAGGCAGCAGCGTGGCGCAGGCCGCCAGTTTCTCCCCCAGGACGCGTGCCGCCAGCTCTTGCGCTGTGGCTTCATCGGGTGCGGTACAGAGTATGACGATAGCTTCGCAATCAGACATCTTCGGCCCTCTCAACCAGGTTTGGTAACAGGGCACTATACCCTGAAGCGGTGTTGGCTAGAAGGTTAGATTATCAGCAGCAGGGGAATGCGGAGGAGAAAGCGGGGCCGAAGCCCCGCTTGAGGATCACAGAATAACGCTGCCAATCAGGAAGCCGAAGATGACGGCAAACGCCACGCCCAAGGTGCCAGGGATCAGGAACGGGTGGTTAAACACGAAGCGCCCGATGCGTGTCGTTCCGGTATCGTCCATCTGTACCGCCGCCACCAGGGTAGGGTAGGTTGGCAGAATGAACAGGCCAGAAACGGCAGCAAAGGAAGCGATCGCCGTCAGCGGGGTGACGTTCAGGGCCAGCGCCATCGGCATCAACGCTTTGGCAGTGGCGGCCTGAGAGTACAGCAACGCCGAACAGAAGAAGAAGATCACCGCCAGCAACCAAGGATGGGATTGGATCACGGTACCTGCAGTCTCTTTAATCCAGTCAAGGTTGGCCTGCACAAAGGTGTCACCCAACCAGGCTACGCCCAGGATACAGATACAGGCGCTCATTCCGGCCTTAAAGGTGCTGGAGTTCAAAATCAGGTCGGTTTCGATGCGACACAGGATGGTGGTTAGGGTGGCCACGCTCAGCATGATGATCAGGATGGCATTGGTGGTGTTCATCAGCGGCGTCGTCACCAGACCCATGCTTGGGCTGTTGATGATGGCATAAGCCACTACGCTCAGTACGCCAGCCAGGAACAGCAGCACGGAGGTTTTTGCACGCGGTTTGATCACGATGACGTTCTCACCACGCAGGGCAACCAGACCTTCTTCGAAGCGCTTTTGATACACAGGATCGTCAGACAGCTTTGAGTCAAACAACCAAGTAACCAGCAGCGACATCAGTATCACAGCCAGGAAGGTGGAAGGGATCACCACCATCAGCAAGTGTAGGTAACTCACGCCGTGGCCTTCCATAACGGAAGACATATACACCACCGCTGCCGAGATAGGCGAAGCGGTTATGGCAATCTGTGCGGAAACTACGGCAGTAGACAGTGGACGGCAAGGTTTGATGCCTTGCTCTTTAGCCACTTCTGCAATTACCGGCAGGGCCGAGAGGGAGATATTACCGGTACCGGCGAAGATGGTCAGGAAATAGGTGACGATTGGGGCCAGAATAGTGATGTATTTTGGATTTTTGCGCAGCAGCTTCTCGGTTTGCTGCACCAGATAGTCCATCCCGCCAGCGACCTGCATGGCGGCGATAGCGGCGATAACCGCCATAATGATTGAAATAACGTCGAAGGGAATGCTGCCTGGCTTAACGCCGATCATCGCCAGTACCAATACCCCAAGACCGCCTGCAAAGCCTATTCCGATACCGCCCAGTCTGGCCCCCAAAAAGATGGCCAGTAGAACGATCACCAATTCTACTACTAGCATAGTGTTTACCCCTTAAAATGGATTTTTATGAAAACCAAAGGTTGCAACTTTGTATTCTTAGAAAGAAAAAAGGCACGCTATCCAGAGGATTAGCGTGCCTTTCAGGCTACCGGATGAGTCTATTATTGTTCATTTTCATCTGTATAGCGTTTCGCCTTATAGGCCGGGTGCATCAGGTTCTCTACGGAGAAGATGTCATCCAGCTCAGCTTCGGTCAGTAAACCGCGTTCCAGCACGACTTCACGTACGCTCTTGCCGGTTTCAGCACAGATCTTGCCGACAATGTCACCGTTGTGGTGGCCAATGAACGGGTTCAGATAGGTGACGATACCGATAGAGTTAAATACGTAGTACTCGCACACTTCTTTGTTGGCGGTAATACCGTTAATGCATTTTTCCAGCAGGTTATAGCAGGCGTTGGTCAGAATGTGAATCGATTCAAACATCGCCTGGCCAATCACCGGCTCCATCACGTTCAACTGCAGCTGGCCTGCTTCGGCGGCCATGGTAACGCAAGTGTCGTTGCCGATCACCTTAAAGCAAACCTGGTTAACCACTTCTGGGATCACCGGGTTCACTTTGGCTGGCATGATTGAAGAACCGGCCTGCAGTTCAGGCAGGTTGATTTCGTTCAGGCCAGCGCGTGGGCCGGAAGACAGCAGACGCAGGTCGTTACAGATCTTGGACAGTTTGACCGCCAGGCGCTTGTGCGCACTGTGCACCATTACGTAGGCACCACAGTCGGAGGTGGCTTCGATCAGGTCTTCGGCAGGTACCACCGGCAGGCCACTGACTTCCGCCAGTTTCTTAACCGCCAGGTGTTGATAACCTTCCGGGGTATTCAGCGCGGTACCGATCGCCGTTGCGCCCAGGTTCACTTCCAGCAGCAACTCTGCGGTACGGTGCAGGTTACGGGTTTCTTCATTCAGCAACACGCTGAAGGCATGGAATTCCTGGCCCAGGGTCATTGGCACTGCGTCCTGCAACTGGGTACGACCCATTTTCAGGATGCTTTCGAACTCTTTGGCTTTACGGTCAAACCCTTCACGCAGTTGGTTGATAGCATCGATCAGTTTCTGGTTGGAGGCGTAAACCGCGATGCGGAACCCGGTTGGGTAAGCGTCGTTGGTAGACTGACACTTGTTGAGGTGATCGTTAGGGTTCAGGTATTGGTATTCACCCTTCTGGTGGCCCATCAGCTCCAAGCCGATGTTTGCCAGTACTTCGTTGGTGTTCATGTTCAGCGAGGTGCCAGCACCCCCCTGGAACACATCCACCGGGAATTGATCCATGCATTTGCCTTTATCCAGTACTTCATCACATGCCTGGATGATGACGTCGGCAATTTTACGTGGGATGGTTTGCAGCTCTTTGTTTGCCATGGCGGCGGCTTTTTTTACCATCACCATGCCGCGCACAAACTCAGGAACGTCGCTGATTTTACTGTTGCTGATATAGAAGTTTTCAATCGCACGCAGAGTATGAACACCGTAGTAGGCTTCTGCTGGGACTTCACGTGTTCCTAATAGGTCTTCTTCGATACGAATGTTGTTTGACATGAGAACCTTCTCTATGTTGCTGCCGAATATAATTATGTGCAGGATAACAAAATAATGTTGCCGAGCGGGTCAACTGCGGAAGTATTGACCGCAGCTATTGTCGCTGCCCAGATCATATGCTGGTTGGTAATAAATGAATGAACGTAGATCACTATCTGGTGCTTCAGCAAATGACAGCTTTTGATTTCTGTGAAGAGCTTCACGTTTGCAACATAGAGAATAAAAAAGATCGCCCGGTTGAAATGGCGGCCGGAAGCCCCCATTGTAGGAAGGTTGGCCGATTAGCGGCCCCATTTATCACGTATGCGCCATCGGGCGGGTACGCCGACTCTACCTAGAGGAGAGAACCAGGTGCGCTGGTTACCGTTATTGCTGATATTTCTACTGGCTTACATAGAGATATCCTTGTTTATTAAAGTTGCCGCCGTGTTCGGCGTGGCAATGACGCTGCTGCTGGTGGTGTTTACCTCCTGCGTCGGCGTTTCCCTGGTGCGTAATCAGGGCATGAAGACCTTTGTGCAGATGCAACAGAAGCTGGCGGCGGGCGAAAGCCCGGCAGCGGAGATGGTGAAAAGCGTTTCTCTGGTGCTGGCGGGGTTCCTGCTGGTGATACCGGGCTTCTTCACCGATTTCCTTGGCCTGTTGCTGCTGTTACCTCCGGTGCAGAAATCGCTGACGCTGAAGCTGATGCCGCATCTTGCCGTTTATCGCCCAGGCGGTTGGGGCCAGAATGGTGGAGCCGCCAACGGCAATACCTTCGACGGTGAATTCCAGCGCAAGCAAGACGACCGCTACACCTTGGATCATCAACCCGACGAGCACGACAAGCGTGACGATCGCTGATAATTCCCCCAAACGCGGCCAATCGGCCGCGTTTTTGCTAGTGGCGTTCACCGTAGGCCATCAAATCGAAAATTTTTTTGCTGCTGCCCCTTGAAGGGGGATGGAACGCCCCCATTTCAAATCCCACGGAGCCGGTATCAATAATCCGGCGGACAACCCTAAATCTGATAGAAACCTTCTTACAGGAGAGCGTTCAATGAGTATTCGTCCATTGCATGACCGCGTTATCGTCAAGCGCAAAGAAGTTGAATCAAAATCTGCTGGCGGCATCGTTCTGACTGGCTCTGCAGCGGGTAAATCTACTCGTGGTGAAGTGGTAGCCGTTGGTAAAGGACGTGTTCTGGAAAGCGGCAACATCCAGCCGCTGGATGTGAAAGTAGGCGACATCGTGATTTTCAACGACGGTTACGGCGTGAAAGCAGAGAAGATCGACAATGAAGAAGTGTTGATCATGTCCGAAAGCGACATTCTGGCAATTGTTGAAGCGTAATAACGCTTTATAAATCTTCTGAACTGAACGAGTTGAAGGGAAATACCAATGGCAGCTAAAGACGTAAAATTCGGCAATGACGCTCGCGTGAAGATGCTCCGCGGTGTGAATGTTCTCGCTGATGCAGTAAAAGTGACTCTGGGCCCGAAAGGCCGCAACGTAGTGCTGGATAAATCCTTCGGCGCTCCTACCATCACCAAAGATGGCGTATCTGTTGCTCGTGAAATCGAACTGGAAGACAAGTTCGAGAACATGGGTGCACAAATGGTGAAAGAAGTTGCCTCTAAAGCGAACGACGCTGCGGGCGACGGTACCACCACTGCAACCGTACTGGCTCAATCCATCATCACCGAAGGCCTGAAAGCTGTGGCTGCCGGCATGAACCCGATGGACCTGAAGCGCGGTATCGACAAAGCGGTTATCGCTGCGGTTGAAGAACTGAAAAAACTTTCTGTACCTTGCTCTGACTCCAAAGCTATCGCTCAGGTTGGCACCATCTCTGCAAACTCCGACGAAACCGTGGGTAAACTGATTGCAGAAGCGATGGAGAAAGTGGGTAAAGAAGGCGTGATCACCGTTGAAGAAGGCACCGGCCTGCAAGACGAGCTGGACGTGGTTGAAGGTATGCAGTTCGATCGCGGCTACCTGTCTCCATACTTCATCAACAAGCCAGAAACCGGTTCTATCGAGCTGGAAAGCCCGTTCATCCTGCTGGCTGACAAGAAAATCTCCAACATCCGTGAAATGCTGCCAGTGCTGGAAGCCGTTGCGAAAGCGGGCAAACCACTGCTGATCATTGCTGAAGATGTTGAAGGCGAAGCATTGGCGACCCTGGTGGTTAACACCATGCGTGGCATCGTGAAAGTGGCTGCAGTTAAAGCACCTGGCTTCGGCGACCGTCGTAAAGCCATGCTGCAAGACATCGCTACCCTGACTGCCGGTACCGTGATCTCTGAAGAGATCGGTCTGGAGCTGGAAAAAGCTACCCTGGAAGATCTGGGTCAGGCAAAACGTATCGTGATCAACAAAGACACCACCATCATCATCGATGGTGTGGGCGACGAAACCACCATTCAGGGTCGCGTTTCCCAGATCCGTCAGCAGATCGAAGAAGCGACCTCTGACTACGATCGTGAAAAACTGCAAGAGCGTGTTGCTAAACTGGCTGGCGGCGTTGCCGTTATCAAAGTTGGCGCCGCAACTGAAGTTGAAATGAAAGAGAAGAAAGCCCGCGTTGAAGATGCCCTGCACGCTACCCGTGCTGCGGTAGAAGAAGGCGTGGTTGCTGGCGGTGGCGTAGCGCTGATCCGTGTAGCAGACAAAATTTCTGGCCTGAAAGGCGATAACGAAGACCAGAACGTGGGTATCAAAGTTGCCCTGCGTGCGATGGAATCTCCACTGCGTCAGATCGTGATCAACGCCGGTGAAGAAGCTTCTGTGATTGCCAACAAGGTGAAAGCAGGCGAAGGCAGCTTCGGCTACAACGCTTACACCGAAGAATACGGCGACATGATCGCGATGGGTATCCTGGATCCAACTAAAGTGACCCGTTCTGCTCTGCAGTACGCGGCCTCTGTAGCTGGCCTGATGATCACCACCGAGTGCATGATCACTGACTTGCCGAAAGAAGACAAGTTAGACATGGGTGGCGCTGGTGGTATGGGCGGCATGGGTGGTATGGGCGGAATGATGTAATTCCCCTCACCTCTGTGAGCTAACCACAAAACCCGGCTTCGGCCGGGTTTTTTTATTCCTTTCTTCTGTGCGGGGGCTGATTGTTGCGCCCATTTTTTCATCGTCAGCCGCTACTGATGCGTCAGTGCTGAATTTGATGATATTTTTGCAGACCGTATCTATTAAGCGTGTAAACTGATAGTTCATCAGCTGTCGCTCAAGACGTTGACCAGGCACCAGTGGCCGGTGGCAACGGATGCTTAAGAGATGGCAACGCTTTCTGATAAGCTTTTGCGTAATTCTCAACATCATATGGGGAACAAGATGCGGATTAAAGCCTTACTGGGTCTATCGGCAGCGCTGCTGCTGGCAGGGTGCAGCAGCACCAATGAACTGACCGCCGCAGGTCAACAGGTCAAATTTACCGACACCAAGCCTGCTGCAGAATGTCAGTTGGTAGGCGAAGTCACTGGCACTCAAAGCAACTGGCTGTCGGGGAGTGGTGGTGAGGGCAGCTCCATGCGTGGCGCGGCCAATGATCTGCGCAACAAGGCAGCGGCAATGGGTGGCAACGTGATTTACGGTGCGACTAGCCCAAGCCAGAACCTGCTTTCAAGTTTTGCGCCGCTGGACAGCAAAATGATCGGCCAGGTGTATAAGTGCCCGTAACGCTGGCATAAGCACCCGTATAAAACAAAAGAGGAATGCCAAGGCATTCCTCTTTTTGCGTTCATGTAGGGCACTCAGCTTTGCGTCAGGCGCAGATCCAACGGCGTTTTGCTGGGTTCACCGCCGACTTCACGGGTCAGGCGGGGTACCAGATAGCCGGAAACCTTGCTCAGCAAACTTTTCACGATCGCGCGAGCCTCGTCATCGCTGACCATAAAGTGGGCCGCGCCCTGCACCTTATCCAACACGTGGAGGTAATAGGGCAGGATCCCCGCATCAAACAGGGCGTTACTCAGCGTTGCCAGCGTATCCGCGTTATCATTGATCCCTCGTAGCAGCACGCTTTGGTTCAGCAGCGTCACTCCGGCGCTACGCAACTGTGCCATACTGGCGCGCAGCGGTGGGTCAATCTCGTTGGCATGATTGATATGGGTAACCATCAGCACCTGCAGGCGCGATGCCGAGAAGCGTTGGCATAGCGTAGCGGTGATGCGGGCGGGGATCACCACTGGCAAGCGGGTATGAATACGCAGGCGTTTGAGGTGTGGGATGGCCTCCAGTTCCCCGATCAGCCAATCCAGTTCATGGTCTTTGGCCATCAGCGGATCGCCCCCGGAGAAAATAATTTCATCCAGTTCCGGGTGTTGACGGATATACTCCAACGCTTGAAGCCAGTTTGCCTTGTTGCCCTGGTTCTCCTGATAGGGGAAATGACGGCGGAAACAGTAGCGGCAGTTAACCGCACAGCCGCCTTTTACCAACAGCAAGGCACGGTTGCGATACTTGTGCAGCAACCCCGGCACCACGCTGCGCTGTTCATCCAGCGGATCGGTCGTGAAGCCTGGGGCATCGATGAATTCTGCGCTGGCGGTGAGTACCTGGCGCAGTAGCGGGTCATTGGCATCACCAGGTTGCATACGCGCGGCAAAGGCTCGCGGCACGCGTAGCGCAAACAGGCGACGTGCATCGCGCCCCTGTGGCAGTTCCGGGTGCGTATTTAGTGACAGAAGCTGCAGTAATTCATCGGGGTCGGTAATAACATCGGCGAGTTGATGCAACCAATCTTCTCTATGCGCCGTGTTTTGGGTTATAATGTGTGCCATTTTTTTGGCTAAGCTACCAGTTTAAATTTTCAGAGGGCCATCATGGCGACTTATTCTAGCAACGATTTCCGTCCGGGTCTTAAAATCATGTTCGAAGGCGAACCTTACGCTGTTGAATCCAGCGAGTTCGTCAAACCAGGTAAAGGCCAGGCTTTTGCGCGTGTAAAAATGCGTCGTCTGCTGACCGGCACCCGCGTTGAAAAAACCTTTAAGTCTACCGACTCTTGTGAAGGCGCGGACGTGGTAGATACCAACATGAACTACCTGTACAACGACGGTGAGTTCTATCACTTCATGCACCCTGAGACTTTTGAACAGCATCAGGTTGAAGAGAAAACCGTTTCTGACGTGGCTAAGTGGCTGCAGGACAATGCGGAATGTATCGTCACCCTGTGGGATGGCCGTCCTATCGCTGTGCTGCCACCGAACTTTATCGAAGCAGAGATCACTGATACCGATCCAGGCCTGAAAGGCGATACCGCAGGTACCGGCGGCAAGCCAGCAACCCTGAGCACCGGCGCAGTGGTTAAAGTGCCATTGTTCGTGCAGATTGGCGAAGTGATCAAGGTTGACACCCGCTCTGGCGAATATGTCTCCCGCGTTAAATAAGTTTCAACAAAGAGGAACCCCCCGTGGTTCCTCTTTGTTATCCCTTCCCGTCACACGTTGGCAGATCCACATGATGAAGAAAACGCTGTTAGCCGTGGTCTCTTTGTTGTTGTTGATGTCCCTCAGCGGCTGTAATACCTTCCGTGGTTTTGGTGAAGACGTTCAACACCTCGGTGGCGCGATTTCCCGCAGCGCTAGCTGATATCAATTAGCGCCATTAATCGGATGATACAGAAAAGTCCGTTTATTCCTGCAACCCCCCTGATTTTTACTACGCTTAGAGAGCCATACTTTTTCACTAATAACGAATAAGGGTAATCTTATGCTGAAGAAAAGTATTATCGCCATTTTCTCTTTGTTGATCCTGTCATCGCTGGTGGGCTGCAATACCACTGCTGGCGTGGGCAAAGATGTTGAGGCCGGTGGCAAGGCTATCCAGCGTAGCGCAGAGTAATTTCCTTTGGGTTCAATGGTATTCCACGGCAACGTTTAATTTCCCTTACCGTGGAATGCCTAGTTAATCGTCTTGTTTGTTGTATAATAAACGTCTTCAATCAGCCAAGTGGGACGACCCGCCTGCGCTTCTGTTGTCTGGGGACGACCCCATCAGTTCTGGAGCCAGTGTCATGGCATGGATCATTTTGCTTTTTGCGGGCCTGTTAGAGGTCGTCTGGGCTATTGGCCTGAAATACACCCACGGTTTTACCCGTTTGACCCCCAGTTTGATTACCGTCGCCGCGATGGTGGTGAGCATGGTGTTGCTGGCGCACGCCATGAAAACGTTGCCTGCGGGCACGGCTTACGCCGTGTGGACCGGGATTGGGGCGGTGGGCGCGGCGGTAATGGGCATGGTGCTGCTCGGTGAGTCGACCAACATCATGCGTATTCTCAGCCTGTGCCTGATCGTGGCCGGGATCCTGGGGCTAAAATTCAGCAGTCAATGAGTGGGCTGCTGATTGACCCAGATTAACGCTTCGGTATCAAAGCCGTAGCCCTTGGCAATTTGCACCAGTCTGTCGCGCGTGGCGGCGTCCAACGTCGGCGTGCGCGACAATATCCACAGATAGTCGCGGTTTGGGCCACAAACCAGCGCATAACGGTACTCCGGATCGAGTTCGATGACGTTATAGCCGCCATAGAAAGGGCCGAAGAATGAGACTTTCAGCGAGGCCGTCTGCGGCGAGCCGATAAAGTACGCCTTGCCTTCGCTCTCCTGCCACTGCTGTTTTTTGCTATCGAAACCCCGGTTAATCACCTTCAGACCGCCGTCTGTGCGCGGGCTATAATTGGCTGTAACCTGCTCCAGGCCTCTTTCAAAGCGATGATCCAGACGCGCGATTTCATACCAGGTACCCAGATAGCGTTTGCTATCGAAGTCATCTACGACCTTGACGTCCTTCGGGGGTGTCACGCTGCAGGCAACGGAAACGAGGGCGGATAATATGACGCAAAGTTTTGACCAAAAACGCATGAGTGACTCCTGTTTACCGGTATCAGATAGACAGTGTAGTCGACAGGGGGGGATAGCGGAATAGGCGGCCAACGGGAGTTGGCCGCCAGAGGTTTTACAGCGTGACGACCCCGATCAGGGTAACGACGCTCAGGATAGCTGCCAAGCCGTAGAACACCCATTTGCCTGCAGGCACGTGGATTTTCAGATCGTGCATGGCATGGTGGATACGGTGTAGCCCGCACCACAATGGCAAAATAATCATCAGCAGCAGGAACAAGCGGCCGATCCAGCTTTGGCAAAACGCCAGGACGCGCTCATAACCTAAAGCTTCGCCGGGGAACAGGCCGAGTGGCAGCAGGATGCCGACCAGCAGCACGATAGCCGGAGCAACGATCGCTCCCCACATACCGCCAGCACCAAATAATCCCCAGAAAACCGGCTCGTCAGAGCGCTTAGGTGATTGATTTATCATGTTTCCTCCGGATTACAGTAACGCTACGGCGAGAATGATCACGGTGACGACGATCGTCACTGCCCACAGCGCCTTAACGATTGGCTCCGGCCCCATTTTCTCGCTGTTGACGACGATATTGGCGGCTTTCGGTGCCAGATCGAACCAGGTTTTGGTATGCAGCGCGGCGGCCAGTAGGGCGATGATGTTAATCAGCAACACCAGCGGGTTTTGCAGGAAGCCGACAAACCCGGCCCAGCTTTCAGGGCCGCCCTTCAGGGCAAAGACGCCGTAGATCAGCACGATGCTGAACCACACCGCCAGCACGGAAGTGCCTTCACGTAGCATGTAGAAACGATAGAAACCCAGCTTTTGCCACCAGGTTGGCGTCATGGTACGCACATAGGGCTTACGTTGTGTTGTCATTGCTGTCTCCCCTCCCTTATTGCGGTTTCAGCATTGCGATCATGAAGTCTTTGGCACTCTCTACCTTGCCCTGCTGGATCGCAGCGGCCGGGTCGACGTGTTTTGGACAGACTTCAGAGCAGTAGCCAACAAACGTACAGGACCAGACACCGTTCTGGCCGTTAAGCAGCGGCATACGCTGTTTCTTGCCGTGGTCGCGGTTATCCAGGTTGTAACGGTGCGCCAGCGTAATCGCCGCCGGGCCGATGAACTCCTGATTCAGGCCGAACTGTGGGCAAGCGGCATAGCACAGGCCACAGTTGATGCAGCCGGAGAACTGGTGATACTTCGCCATTTGCGCCGGGGTCTGCACGTTCGGGCCATCTTCCGGTTTGCGATCGTTGCCGATGATATAAGGCTTAATCGCTTCCAGACTCTCGATAAAGTGGGTCATATCCACCACCAGATCGCGCTCGATCGGGAAGTTGCCCAACGCCTCAACCTTCATGCCATCGGTATATTCACGCAGGAAGGTTTTACAGGCCAGCTTAGGCACGCGGTTGACCATCATGCCGCAAGAGCCACAGATGGCCATACGGCACGACCAGCGGTAGGACAGGTCTGGCGCCAGGTTATCTTTGATATAACCCAGTGCGTCCAGCAGCGAAGTCTGCTCATCGTAAGGCACGCTGAAGGTCTCGAAATGCGGCTCGGCGTCGCGTTCCGGGTTATAGCGCATGACCTCGATTTTCAGGGTTTTCAGCTCAGCCATTCGCCTGCTCCTTATCCTTTCTCTCTTTGTCCTGCGCTTCGGCTGCGGCGCCATAAACACGCTTGGCCGGTGGCAGTTTGGTAATTTTCACGTCGCTGTACTCCAGGCGTGGTACACCGTTCGGGTTATGGAACGCCAGCGTATGTTTCAGGAAGTTCACGTCGTCACGCTCGGTGCAACCTTCGTCGAGACGCTGGTGTGCGCCGCGAGATTCTTTACGGTTGAAGGCCGAGTGCGCCATACATTCGGCAACGTCCAGGCCATAGCCCAGCTCGATGGTGTACAGCAGATCGGTGTTGAACACGCTGGAGTTGTCGGTAATTTTGACGCGCTTGAAGCGCTCTTTCAGCTCCGCCAGCTTATCGATGGTTTTCTGCATCAGCTCCGGCGTACGGTAGATACCACAGCCTTCTTCCATCGACAGACCCATTTCATCGCGGATCTTCGACCAGTTCTCGCTACCTTCCTGCTTCATCAGGTTGCTGAGGCGGGTTTCCACGTCGCGGCCTTGTGCTTCCAAAGCGCTGCCGTTGGCCGGGCCACTTTCCAGTGCGCGGCGGGCTGCGTGTTCACCTGCCACACGCCCAAACACCACCAGCTCAGCCAGCGAGTTGGAACCCAGGCGGTTCGCGCCGTGCAGGCCAACCGAGGAACATTCGCCGACGGCGAACAGGCCTTTGATGCGGGTTTCACAGTTCTGATCGGTTTCGATACCGCCCATGGTGTAGTGTGCGGTTGGGCGTACCGGGATTGGATCCTTAACGGGATCGACCCCCACGTAAGCTTTCGACAGTTCACAGATGAACGGCAGACGCTCCAGCAGTTTCTTCTCGCCCAGGTGGCGCAGATCCAGATAGACCACGTCGCCGCGCGGGGTGGCGATGGTGCGGCCAGCACGCCACTCATGCCAGAAAGCCTGTGACACTTTGTCACGTGGGCCCAGTTCCATATATTTGTTTCTTGGCTCGCCCAGCGGGGTTTCCGGGCCCATGCCGTAGTCTTGCAGATAACGGTAGCCGTCTTTGTTAACCAGAATACCGCCTTCACCGCGGCAGCCTTCGGTCATCAGGATGCCTGAGCCTGGCAGGCCGGTTGGGTGATATTGCACGAACTCCATGTCGCGCAGTGGCACGCCGTGGTGGAACGCCATCCCCATACCGTCGCCGGTGACGATGCCGCCGTTGGTGTTATAGCGATAAACACGGCCTGCACCGCCGGTGGCCATGATGACCGCGTTGGCACGGATCTGCACGCGGGTGCCTTCCATCATGTTCATGGCAACCACGCCGCGCGCCTGGCCATCATCTACCAGTACGTCCAGCACGAAGTGCTCATCGAACCGTTGGATTTGCGGGTACTTCAGCGAAGTCTGGAACAGGGTGTGCAGCATGTGGAAGCCGGTTTTATCGGCGGCAAACCAGGTACGTTCAATCTTCATGCCGCCAAAGCGGCGCACGTTGATCGAACCGTCTGGCTTACGGCTCCATGGGCAGCCCCATTGCTCCAACTGGGCCATTTCACGTGGGCAGCTGTGAACAAAGTGATCGACCACATCCTGCTCACACAGCCAGTCGCCACCGGCTACGGTGTCCTGGAAGTGATAGTCGTAGCTGTCGTGATCCTGAGTGACTGCGGCGGAGCCTCCCTCGGCGGCTACCGTGTGGCTACGCATCGGATAGACTTTAGATATCAGCGCGATTTTCAGTTGGGGATTGGCTTCCGCGGCGGCTATAGCGGCCCGTAAACCAGCTCCCCCGGCACCAATGATGGCTAGGTCGGCGTTAAAGGTTTGCACTGCACTCCTCCAATGTTCTCGTTAAAACGACAATTTAATTAATCTATGCTTAATATTTATAAAGGTGCTTCGGGTGCTAAGCTAAATTCAGTGACTTTTTAAACTAAACACTAAGGATAGATAACTGCTACCGAATATAGGGTTATCACTATACCTAAAGTTAAGTAGTAGAAATTTGATGTGATCGATTGTTTTGCCTTTTAACCGTTACGCAAGAGGCATTCCTGCAAAAATAAGGTGTTGCCTCGCCTTTGTCTTTGATTAGCGTGATTGTCGGTGGTTTATATGGCTTATATGTTTTTTATGATTTTAATGTAGACCAGCGCACACAATAGCCAAGAATTTGTTTGCATGAGAGGATGCGAGTAGACTGCACCCCCTGTTTGATTTCGGAGTAATTACCATGAGCGAAACGGCAAGCTGGCAGCCAAGTGCACCCATCGCCAATTTGTTGAAACGCGCAGCGATACTGGCTGAGATCCGGCGTTTCTTTGCCGATCGTGGCGTATTGGAGGTTGAGACCCCGGCGATGAGCCAGGCGACAGTCACCGACATCCACCTGGTCCCGTTCCAGACGCGCTTCGTCGGCCCAGGCGCGGCAGATGGCCTGACGCTGTACATGATGACCAGCCCGGAATACCACATGAAGCGTCTGCTGGCGGCAGGGAGTGGCCCGATCTATCAGCTGGGACGCAGCTTCCGTAATGAAGAAGCGGGGCGGCATCACAACCCTGAATTCACCATGCTGGAATGGTATCGCCCGCACTATGATATGTATCGCCTGATGAACGAGGTGGACGATCTGCTGCAACAGGTACTGGACTGCGACAGTGCCGAAACCCTGTCCTATCAGCAGGCGTTTCTGCGCCATCTGGATCTCGATCCGCTGTCGGCGGAGAAGGCGCAGCTGCGCGAGGCTGCGGCCAAGCTCGATCTGAGCAACATTGCCGATACGGAAGAAGATCGCGATACCTTGCTGCAACTGCTGTTTACCGTGGGTGTCGAACCCCATATCGGCCGTGATAAACCGGCATTCGTTTACCACTTCCCGGCATCACAGGCCTCGTTGGCAGAGATCAGCACCGAAGATCACCGTGTCGCAGAGCGGTTTGAGGTTTATTTCAAAGGCCTTGAGTTGGCGAATGGTTTTCGCGAGTTGACCGACGGCGATGAGCAGCGCCAGCGCTTTACCCAGGACAATCGCAAACGCGTGGCGCGTGGCTTGCCGGAGCACCCGATTGATAACAACCTGCTGGATGCTTTGAAGCATGGCATGCCGGAGTGTGCTGGCGTGGCATTGGGCGTCGATCGTTTGGTGATGCTGGCGTTGGGAGCCGAAAGCCTGAGCGAAGTGATCGCGTTTCCGGTCAGCCGGGCATAACGTTTTCGCCTCCATGAAAAAGGGTTCGGCTTACCGAACCCTTTTTGCTTTTATAGCCCGCCTGACTCGCGGCGTGTATTGCGCGGTGGGGTTGAAGGCGGCGTGCGGCCATTACTGGTCATGCGCGACAGCGTCTCGGTGCGAACCTGGAACGGTGGGTATGGCAGCGTGATGCCGTGTTCACGGTAACCCGCCAGGATCAACTGGTGGATCTCATGGCGTAACGGCATGCGGTGGCCCATTTCGGCAGCATAGATACGCAGTTCGAAGATCTGAATACCCTGTTGCAGATCGACCAGATAGGCTTCCGGTGTGGGGTTATCCAGCACCAGTGAGCAACGTTCGGCCGAGTCGATCAGGATCTTGGTCACTTCTTCCGTATTCGCCTCTGCCGGTGCCGGGACGGTCAGCACCACACGGGTCAGCGTGTCCGACAGCGACCAGTTGATAAACTGTTCGGTGATAAAGGCCTTGTTAGGCACGATAATCTCTTTGCGATCCCAGTCTGAAATGGTAGTGGCACGAGTATTGATCTTGGTGACGGTGCCTGTCAGGTTACGGATCGTCACCGTATCGCCGATGCGGATCGGTTTTTCAAACAGAATGATCAGGCCTGAAATAAAGTTGGAGAAGATCTCCTGCATACCAAAGCCCAAGCCCACGCTGAGCGCGGTGACCACCCATTGCAGTTTCGACCACTCGATACCGATCCAGGAAAAGCTGAGGATCGCCCCGAACAGCAGTAACAGGTATTTGGTGATGGTGGTAATGGCGTAGCCGGTGCCGGGCGTCAGATCCAGGTGCTGCAACACCGCCAACTCGAGCAACGCTGGCAGGTTACGCACTAGCTGCATGGTGACGATCAGTACCAGAATGGCGATCAGCAGTGCCCCCAAGGTGATTGGCTGAGCGATATCAATGCCATTCACCGTGGAGTTGACATCCCAGAGCTTGATATTTTCCAGGAAGCCGAAGGCCGAGTGGATCTCTGACCACAGGACGATCACCGAGACCAGTGCCACCATCGTCAGGATCGAACGCACCAACCTCAGCGACTGGGCGCTGATGGCATCCAGATCGATTTCCGTCTCATCCACCTCAATCGCACCTTCGATGCTGTTCGGGGTATGTGAGGATTCTTCTTCGCCTTTGGCACGTTGCGCCAGGATATCGGCACGGCGCTGTTTGGCACGGTCAAAGGCGATGCGGCGGCGTTGGATCAGCATCCAGCGGCGGATAATGTGGTAAATCACCAACAGCAGGAACCAGATGGCAACCGAGGTCTCCAGGCGTGCCAGCAGTTTCTGTGCGGTGGTCAGATAGCCGACGGTGGAAGCCAGAGCGGCAATCAGCGGTGCGGAAAGCAACAGCCCCCACAACGCGGTATTAATCAGGTTTTCGCCGGAGCCCTTGTTATCCAGATACAGTGGAATACCGGCGCGCTTCAAGCTGTTGGTGACCAGCGCCAGCGCAAGACAGAGCAGAATGAAGCACAGGCGGCCAAGGGTATTGGCGAATTCGCGATCGTTGAGATTGTCGAAAGTGATCAGCGCCATAATCAACGGCACGATCAGCCAGATCGACATCTGGTAATAACGCATGGCGCGAGAAACCTGTTTCACCGGCCAGCGAAAATGCACGATGAACAACCCTTGCGGATGGGCGAAGGCGGCGCTGATCATACAGATCCACAGCACTGGCAGCGTGGCGGTGACGCCCTCACCGATGGCGACAGCAACCGGATACGGCCAGGCATTTTGCAAGCCGAAGCCCAGCGCTGCCCACAATACCGGCAGCGGTAAGGCCACCAGGATCGACCAAAATACGGTACGCAACGTCAGCAGGAATTCATCTTGCGTGACCTTGCCTACTCTGCTGCTGGCCCGTGCCAGAAACGCATGGTAATGCTTACGCGAACTGATGCTGAAAATCACCAACAGCACCGCGCCAAACAGCGGGATCAAGGTTTCCCGGCTAGTGACCATCATCACGAAGGCGCCACTGAGCTGCGTCAGGGTATCCAGTGACAATACACGGGTCAGATCCTGTGCCACATTGAGCGGATACGACAGGGTGATAGGGCTGATGTCTGGCACCCAGAACAGGTAACGGTGCGCTGCATCCTGAATTTCGTTCAGCGCATCAACCAACTGGGTGTTGGCCACCTTCAGCTTGGTCAGCTCAAGGATCTGGGTATCGCAGCCGGACAGCAGCGAATTCAACAGATCACGCTGGGTGCGTAGCTGGGCATCGACGATACGCTGCTGGGCGCTGGTCAGCGGGCTACCGTCATCTTGTTTAAACTCTTTGGCTCGCTGTGGCAGGCTTTCCAGTTGGTTTTCAAAATTCAGGCGTTGAACGCGCAAATCGGCCATGGCGCTGTCCAACTGCCGGGGTTTTGGCATTTCTGGCAAGATGGCGACCTGGGCGCGCAGGGTTTCCCCCAGCGCAGTAGAGGCGCTCAACCATTGGGACTGCTCAATGATGGTGCTCAACGCCTGGCGTACCTGCAGCGTTTGTGCGGCGGCCTGGCGCTGTTGGGAAGAGATCAGATCCATCTGTTGCGCCTGATCGTTCAGCGCAGCAGAAAGTTCACGGTTGATTTGCAACTGCTTGCGCAGGCTGGCGGGTAAATCGCCATTCTGCTCGGCCAATTGCTCGGTTTTTTCCAGCGCCCGTTCCGCTTCTCGCTGGCGTTGGCTGTTGAGGTTGTTACGTAGCGCCTGTAACTGGACATCAATTTTTTCATGCCGCGTTTTGTAGACATCGGCACGCATCCGCGCCAGTTCCTGGCGGTTATTGGCCGAGAGTTGAGCCAGGTCCAGCTCATCCACTTTCGCTTTACGTGCCGCTGCCTCTGCCTGTAACAGGGCAAGCTGCGCCAGTGCCAATGGCGTGGTTTGGTTATTGCCCTGAGCCTGTAGGCGGCGCTGAACTTCCGTTAACGCTCGCCGGGCTTCGGTTTGTTGCTGTGGCAGTTGGCTGAGAGAGTCGCTGATCTCGCGTGTCCGGTCCTGCTCCTGTTGCAACAGGCGGGCCTGTTCCAGCAGTTGACTGCTGGTTTGCAGAATTAACTGTTCCAGATCGCTGGCGGGCAGGTTTTCGCCGTTGGGCAGGATTTTGGTTTCTTCGAGGGTGAGCTGGCGACGCAGCTCCTGCGTCATTTTCGGGAAATCGTCAATAACCCGCTGATACTGCTGTGAATTTTCCTGCGACTCTTTGCGTTCGGTGAGCCAGTTGATGGCGCTTTGCAGCGCCTCAACCACTTCCGCCTGATTAGGCGCGTTTTTATTGCCCTCGGCCAGCTTCAGTTCTTGCCGTAACTGGGACTCGTTGGGGATCGCGGCGGCGAGAACCGGCTGGATCAGTAGCAGGCTGAGCAATAAAGCGATAATCAGGCGCACAGCATTAATTCCCTTCGAAGGTGGCGTCTGGTGCAGCTGTGGCTTCAGCAAAAGCCTGGCCCATCCGGGTTACGGTGCCGTTGTTCAGGTGCGGAGCGAACTGCACGCTGCCAGGTGTGAACAGGTTGATGACCGTGGAACCGAGTTTGAAGCGGCCCATCTCTTCACCTTTAACCAGTTGGATCGCGCCTTCCATGCCTTCGGCTGGATAGGTCCAGCGGCGGATGATGCCTTCGCGGGGTGGCGTGACGGTACCGGCCCAGACGGTTTCGATGCTGCCCACAATAGTCGCCCCGACCAGGATCTGCACCATCGGCCCAAAGGCGGTATCGAATACGCAGATCACGCGCTCATTGCGCGCAAACAGATTCGGCACGTTGGCGGCGGTCAGCGGGTTAACCGAGAACAAATCGCCCGGCACGTAGATCATTTCGCGCAGTACGCCGTCACATGGCATATGGACACGGTGATAGTCGCTTGGCGCCAGATAGGTGGTGGCGAACAGGCCGTTACGGAAAGTCTCCGCTAACAGGTAGTTGCCAGCCAACAGGGCTTCCAGCGTGTAATTATGGCCTTTGGCCTGGAAAATTTGATCGTCGCGGATCGCCCCGAGCTGGCTGATGGCACCATCTGCTGGCAGTGTCAGCACGTGAGGCTCCGCTACGATCGGGCGTGCGCCATCACGTAATGGGCGAACGAAGAATTCATTGAACGTGGCATAGGAGGCTAAATCCGGGTTCTGTGCTTCCTGCATCTGTACGCGGTAATAGCGGGCAAACGCTTTTACCACCAGCTTCGTCAGCCAACCGGCTTTTTTATCTGCGCCCCAGCCCGCCAGGCGGGTTAACGCCAGCTTTGGCAGCCAATACTGTAATTTAATCTTGATGCTATCCAGCACATTAACCTCTTGAAAGGGGGTATAAGGGCGGGGATGGCGATTAGCGCCACCCCCGCACTGTGGATCAGTTATCTGCGTCCGAGAAGTTTTTGCGGGTTTTAACCTGCGCCATGCTTTCCAGGATGCGGTGATAGTTGTCGAAACGCTCTTTGGCTATGGCACCACTTTCCATCGCGGCGCGAATGGCGCAGCCCGGATCGGTATCGTGGCGGCAGTCGCGGAATTTACAACCGCCTAAATAGTCACGGAATTCGACATAGGCCTGGGTGACCTGCTCTGGCTCCAGATGCCACAGACCAAATTCACGCACGCCAGGGGAGTCGATAACATCACCGCCATGTTGGAAGTGATACAACCGCGCCGCCGTGGTGGTATGTTGCCCCAGGCCGGAGACGTCGGAAACCTGATTTACCAGAATTTGCTTTTCCGTCTGCGGCAGCAGAGCGTTCAACAGGCTGGATTTGCCCACGCCGGACTGCCCGGCAAAGATGCTGATACGGTCGACCAGTGCCTGTTCAAAGGCTTCCATCCCTTCGCGGGTCTGGCTGGATACTTCGAGAACGCGATAGCCAATATGGCGATAGATGTCCATCATTCCGTCGACCACCTTACGCGCTTCGGCGTCCAGCAGGTCGATCTTGTTGAGCACGATCAGCGGCTCGACTTGCAGCGTTTCGCAGGCGACCAGGTAGCGATCGATCATGTTGAGTGAAAGTTCGGGCAAAATGGCCGACACGATGACGATCTGATCGATATTGGCGGCGATGGGTTTAACGCCGTCGTAGAAATCAGGGCGGTTCAGCACCGAGGTGCGCTCATGCACCGCTTCTACGATGCCTTTGACCCCCGCATGAGTGCCTACGCCAGGGCGCCAGACCACGCGATCGCCGGTAACCAGCGAACGTAGGGTGCGGCGAATGTTGCAGCGATGCTGGACGCCGTCTGCGGCTTCCACGTCTGCATGCATGCCAAAGCGGCTGATGACGATCCCATCCTGCGGTTCGCCCAATTGGGAATCATCCAGCTCCGGCTTGTTGTCAGTACGCTTCAGGCGACGCTGATGGTTGGCCTGTACGCGGCGTTCTTGACCTTTGGACAGTTTGTTCTTACTCACTGAGCCTCACTTGAATCGGCATTTATCGCTCGGGGCGAGCAAAAAGGCTATGATACACGCTATTTTATATTAAATAACCGTTCTTGGCCGCCACGCACGCTGGCATTAGCCGCGGGCTTGCCCGTGGTTTGTTTATCTTTCGGCTTTATACGCAGGAAAAATCATGACAGGAAACGAAAACAACCTGATTTGGATCGATCTGGAGATGACCGGGTTGGACCCTGAACGCGATCGTATTATCGAGATCGCGACGTTGGTGACCGATGCCAATTTGAATATCCTTGCCGAAGGACCGGTGATCGCAGTGCATCAATCAGATGAGCAACTGGCGCTGATGGATGACTGGAATGTGCGCACGCATACCGGCAGTGGGCTGGTGGAGCGTGTGAAAGCCAGCCAGCATGACGATCGTGCCGCCGAACTGGCCACTATTGCTTTCCTGCAAGCGTGGGTGCCAGCAGGTAAATCACCAATCTGTGGCAACAGCGTTGGCCAGGATCGCCGTTTCCTGTTCCGCTATATGCCGCTGCTGGAAGCCTACTTCCACTATCGCTATCTGGATGTCAGCACTTTGAAAGAGCTGGCGCGCCGCTGGAAACCGGAGATCCTGCCAGGTTTCAAGAAGCAGGGCACCCATCAGGCGTTGGATGATATCCGCGAATCCGTTGCGGAACTGGCGTACTACCGCGAGCATTTTATTCAGCTGTAGTCGGCATCAATTTCATAAAAGGGGGCGGAGGATTAATCCACGCCCCCTTTTCTATTGCGTGGATCTAGGGTTTGGCTTTAGGGACGAAGGGCGGTTTGGCAAACCAGACCAGCACGATGGCTAGCAGAAACACGCCAGCCAGCGCATAAGAAATATCATTGAAGGCGATCTGTGCGGCCTGTTCGGAGACCAGGTTATTCAGCCGTTCATAGCCTGACTGCGCCTGGCCCAGCCCTAAAGTTGTGACCGCCTGACGAGTCTCTTGATCGTAAACGGTCAGGGATTCGCCTAATTGGGCGTGATGGGAAACCGCACGGCGATCCCACATCAAGGTCGTAATGGAGACCGCCAGGCTGGCCCCTAACGTACGCATAAAGGTGGCAAGCCCTGAGCCAGCCGCGATCTCGTTCGGTTTAAGGTCGGAGAGCAAGATGGCGTTGATCGGCATGATAAACAGTGCCAGCCCTAACCCCTGCAACAGTTGGATCAGCGCGATATGTTGGAAATCAATCTCAATGACAAAGCCTGAGCGCAGGTAAGAGGCTGTGGCCAGCAGTAAGAAAGCCCCGCACACCAGCCAGCGCATGTTGAAACGCGACGCATATTTGCCCATAAAGGGCATCAGCAGCAGCGGCAAAATCCCCATGGGGGCTACGGCCAACCCTGCCCAGATAGGGGGGTAGCCCAAGGTTCGCTGTAGCCAAAGTGGCATGATGACGTTAGTGGCGTAAAAAGCGGAATAGGCACCGATCAGTGCAAGCGTACCCACCCGGAAATTGCGATGACGGAATAGCTGCAGATTGACGATTGGCTGTGAGTCGGTCAGTTCCCAGATAACAAAAAACAGCAAGCTGACTACGGCGACGATAGCCAGCACGACGATCTGGGATGAATTGAACCAATCCTCTTCGTTGCCTTTATCCAGCAAGATCTGCAGTGCGCCCACCCCCAGGATCAACGCGACTAGCCCAACGCGATCCACCTTGGCACGCATGGTGCTCTCGGGGCGGCCATGCATTTGGCTGGCAACCAGAGTACAGGCAAAAATGCCGACCGGAATATTGATCAGGAAGGTCCAGCGCCATGAATAAAAATCGGTGATCCACCCACCGAGCAAGGGGCCCGCAACCGGAGCGACTACGGTGACCATGGCGATCATGGACAGGGCATAACCTCGTTTTTCTGGCGGGTAGATCGACAACATCAGCGCTTGGGTCGTCGGGATCAGTGGCCCCGCCACGGCCCCCTGAAACACGCGGCAGAGAATTAACATTTCCATATTGATGGCCATTCCGCACGCTAATGAGGCGGCAGTGAACAATCCCATTGACCAGAGAAATAGCCGCAACTGGCCAATGCGACGCACCAGAAAACCCGTGAGTGGCAAGGCAATCGCGTTGCTGGCGGCAAAACTGGTAATCACCCAGGCGCTTTGGCTACTGCTGGCTCCCAGATTACCGGCGATGGTCGGCAAGGAGACATTGGCGATAGTGCCATCAAGCACATACATAAAGACCGCCAAAGCCAGGCCAAAGGTGGTCCAGTTGACGCTGGGGGGACGGAAATCCTGGGTGGGGGGCGTGGAGCTCATAAATGCCCCCCATTAGCCTTAACGATCCGTTCGATCAAGGCGTCTGACTGACTCAGTTGATCGCGGTAGACATCGGTCGCCAACAAGGGCTCTGGCGATCGTTGGGCTAATAACGCACCGTTACGATCATGCAGATCCACATTGACCTGCATGGACAACCCAATGCGTAGCGGATGGCTAATGAGCTGCTCGGGCTGAGTTAGGGAGATCCGTACCGGTACACGCTGAACGATTTTGATCCAGTTCCCCGTGGCATTCTGTGCTGGCAGCAGCGCGAATGCGGCACCGGTGCCAATACCCAAATTCTGTACCTGGCCGTTATAGCGTATGGTTTTGCCATAGACATCGGCATAGATCTCTACCGGTTGTTCGATGCGAATATCACGCAGTTGAGCCTCAGTGAAATTAGCCTCGATCCAGACTTTATCCAGTGGCACGACGGCCATCAGCGCTTCGCCTGGCTGTACTCTCTGGCCCAACTGCACCTTACGTTTGGCGACATACCCCGTGACTGGGGCGACGATGGTGGTGCGTGAGCGATCGAGGAAAGCGATACGCAATGCCGCTATTGCTGCCAGCACTTCGGGGTGTGAAGTCAGGCTGGTGTTATCAACTAATGAGAGATTTTGCTGGTACTGTTGCTCGATAGCGTCGAGCGCGCTCTGTGCTTCCAGAAAGGCGTTGTTGGCATGGGCTAATTCCTCTTTAGATATGGCACCAGAAAGGGTAAGGGCACGGCGTCGTTGGTAATCGGCGCGAGCTTTGTCCCGCGTGGCTTGGCGGACAGCGATTTCGGCCTTGGCACCGCTGACCGCGCTATACAAACCACGTACTTTTCGCACCACATTAGCCAGATGGGCCTCGGCATTGTCCAGTGCCAGTTGGCTGTCACCAGGATCAAGCTTAATCAGCGTATCGCCAGCGAACACCAATTCGCCATCATCGACGTTGATGGAGACCACGGTGCCATGAAACTGTGGCGTGATCTGTACGACATCCCCCTGAACATAGGCGTTATCGGTGCTGGCATACCAGCGACCATACGCACCATACCATCCTCCCCAGAGGATAGCGGTAAGCAGACAGGCTGCCCCCAGTAAATACAGTAGCCAAGGGCGTTTATTGCTCGCAGGGGTGGGGGGAGTGGTCTTAACATCGTTCATTAGGGGGCCTCTGGTTGGTCAAAGAGCGGAGAAAGTATGAATAATGGACAACTGTCGAAAAGTTGGATAACGTTATTTATGCTAAAAATAATGAGAAACAATCATGACGGTAGCATTGCTTGCCAATCATCCATCCGACCTCAGTGAACGTGCCGATGGCCCTTCACTGATCGCTATGTGGGGTGAAGACGATCCGGGTCTTGAGTTTCGTCTGGGGACGCGTGAATACGATTGGCACCAGCATTTGCGGGGGCAGCTGTTCTGCGTGGAGAACGGCTTGTTGCATGTTCGCACCAGGCAAGGCTCCTGGCTGTTACCACCGAATCGTGCCGGCTGGATACCTTCACACGAGCCGCACAAAGTCAGCATCAGCGGCGTCATGAGCGGCTGGACGGTGCTGATTACGCCTGATGCGAGCAAAGACTTGCCCGATCAACCCTGTGTGATTGGCATCAGTGAGTTGATGAATGCGTTAGTACGCCGTGCGGTGTCTTGGTCGTTTGAAGAGACTTTGCAAGTTGAACAGGAGCGAATGATTGCTGTGCTGTTGGATGAAATCCGGCGTTCGCCTCATCAGCCGCTGCATTTGAGAATGCCTACCGACCGGCGCTTATTGCGGATCACCAATGCGATCCTTGCCGCGCCTGATGACACCAGGACCTTGCAAGCCTGGGCGGCTTGGGGAGGGCTTTCGCCTAGCACCCTGTCGCGTTTGTTTATGGCCGAGACGGGCAACAGCTTTGCACAATGGCGTCAACAGGCAAGGTTGTCCCACGCGTTGGAAATGCTGGCTAATGGTATGGCTGTGAGCAGTATTGCTGATGCTCTGGGGTATGCGACCCCCAGCAACTTTATCGCGATGTTCAGACGGTGTTTTGGCGATTCACCCGCCCATTATTTTTCCAAGCGTAAGTCGCTGTGATTCGATCTATTGGTCGTTCACACCGTGATGAGGGACCAAATCCTGACCTTGGTTGCCCGCAAAGCAGGTTTTTACCTATCCCGGCATGAAAATTCACCATTTCGGTGCTTAAAGCAGCAATCAGACAAAATTCGCGTTTTTTTGCTTTCAGGGGCTTGCGGCGAAAAGGATTTCTCGTATAATGCGCACCCCGTACCGATGAAGAATTTCGTTCCATTCACCATCGTTACGCCGGGCGGGAATAGCTCAGTTGGTAGAGCACGACCTTGCCAAGGTCGGGGTCGCGAGTTCGAGTCTCGTTTCCCGCTCCAAATTCAACAATGCTGCTTGATGTAGCATGATGAAGAAAAAGTAGTTAAAGTAGTACCCATGCGACGCGGGAATAGCTCAGTTGGTAGAGCACGACCTTGCCAAGGTCGGGGTCGCGAGTTCGAGTCTCGTTTCCCGCTCCAAAAATTTCAAAGGCCATGTTGTTCATTGTTGGCCGGATGCTTCAAGCATATCAATGCGGGAATAGCTCAGTTGGTAGAGCACGACCTTGCCAAGGTCGGGGTCGCGAGTTCGAGTCTCGTTTCCCGCTCCAATTTTATCTCCAGTTTACATTCAATCCTACGCCGCTTCCGGTGTGACTTTCGCTCGGTTATACATACTCAGAAAATATGTTGTGAACAGAGTTATCCACAGTTTCTGTACATAATACCTTCTGTGCAAAATTGCAACGTTGCACAAATGAAATTTATATCTCATTGATAATCATCAATATTTATTTCTTATAAAACGTTATCTCGATCACTTGCTCTTTTTGTGACGCTTGAAAGACAACGCATTTTTATTTTTATGCACAAATCCACAGGGAGAGTCTGAGGGTTTTCTAAGCATCCCTCGGTAATCCTTTCTCGACCGCCCGAATTAAACGTTTTTTCTGCGTAGTCTGCACCTCAACCGCCAGGGCTTCACGGCGTGCAAGCTGTTGAGCCAGTGCCCAATTGATGTGCTCGTCCAGCATCGGATCCTGACCTTGCCGAGTCTGCAAGCTGATAACGATCTGATCCAGATAAGGGGCGTTGCCGAGTGCTACCGCGATATTGCGTAACCAGCGCAAATGGCCGATACGTCGGATGGCAGAGCCTTCGGTGATACGGAGAAACTTCTCCTCATTCCAGCCAAACAGCTCGATCAGTTGCGGAGCATGCAGCGCAGTGCGGGGGCTGAAATCGTCTTCATCCGTCAACTGCGAGAAGCGGTTCCAAGGGCAAATGAGCTGGCAATCGTCGCAGCCGTAGATTCTATTGCCCATCAGAGGGCGGAATTCTTCTGGAATAGCGCCTTCCAGCTCGATGGTCAGGTAGGAGATGCAGCGCCGGGCATCGACGGTGTAAGGGGCAACTATCGCACCGGTGGGGCAAGTGGTGATGCAGGCGACACAGCGGCCACACTGCTCTTCCTGCGGCTTATCCACCGGCAGGGGCAAATCGATTAACAACTCGCCCAGGAAAAACCAGGAACCAGCGTCGCGGTTGAGGATCAGTGAGTGTTTACCAACCCAGCCGATGCCGGCTTTTGAGGCCAAGGCTCGCTCCATGATGGGGGCCGAATCCACAAAGGGCCGGAAATTCAGTTCACCGCAATAAGCCTGGATTTGATCGCCGAGTTTTTTTAGCCGTTGGCGAAGCAGCTTGTGATAATCACGCCCCAGCGCATAACGGCTAACGTAGCCCAACTGCGGGTTTTTTAACGTACTGGCGAACGCGGCTTTCGCGGGCAGATAGTTCATGCGCACGCTGATCACCCGCAGCGTGCCGGGTAATAATTCATGTGGCCGTGCACGCATCATGCCGTGGCGTGCCATCCACTCCATCTCGCCGTGGTATTGCTTATCCAGCCACGCCTGCAATCTGGGTTCTTCCGCGCTGAGATCGGTATCGCAGATCCCCACTTGCTGGAATCCTAGCGATTGCCCCCATTGCTTGATATGTTGGGCGAGTTGATCGAGATCGAGGGGGTGTGTCATGACGGGCCATAGTGAGAAACAATACTGTTCCAGTTTACCACACTCTGTTTGGTCTGCAGACTGGATCCGCCAGGCAGAACCTGCTGCTGCCGCAACGCTTGGCCTCTCTTTGTATTCGTTAATGCAGCGTGCCGGTGCGGCGGCTTATGAGCTGGCGTGCGACCGCTATCCGGCCAGCAGGCATTGGCTGGTGCTGTGTGGGCATGGCAATAACGGTGGCGATGGTTATGTGGTTGCTCGTCTGGCCCGTGCTGCGGGCATCAAGGTGACGCTCATTGCCTGCGAAGGCGTTCGTCCATTGCCACCAGAGGCCGCCACTGCCCGGCAAGCCTGGCTGGAAAGCGGCGGAGAAGTCCTGCCCGCGACCAGCCGTTGGCCAGAGGATGTTGATCTCATCATTGATGGATTGTTAGGCACCGGGTTGGGGGCGGCCCCCAGAGCGCCCTATGATGCGCTGATCGAGGCGGCCAACCGAGCCGATGCGCCAGTGGTGGCTTTGGATATCCCTTCAGGCCTGCTGGCTGAAAGCGGAGCCGTGCCGGGAGTCTCGATCCGTGCGGCCCATACGCTGACTTTTATTGCACTCAAACCAGGGTTGCTGACCGGGCAGGCGCGTGATTGGGTGGGGCAACTGCATTACAGTACGCTAGGACTGGTGGATTGGTTGGCAACACAGTCTCCACAGATCGAGCGTATTACGGCTGGCGATTTGGCCAGGTGGCTGAAGCCTCGCCGTCCTTGTTCTCATAAAGGGGATCATGGTCGTTTACTGTTGGTCGGTGGCGATCACGGTTTTGGCGGAGCTATCCGCATGGCTGCGGAAGCCGCACTGCGTGCCGGGGCTGGACTGGTGCGAGTGCTTACTCACAGTGAGAACATTGGGCCGCTGCTGACCGCCCGGCCTGAGTTGATGGTGCAGCGCCTGAGTGACGATATTCTGCAACAGGCGCTGGATTGGGCTGATGTGGTCGTGATTGGCCCGGGGCTTGGCCAGGGCGATTGGGGCCGCAATGCGTTGCAACAGCTGCAAGCCAGTGATAAACCAACATTATGGGACGCTGATGCGCTTAACTTACTGGCATTACACCCCGAGAAGCGTCAGAATCGTATTATTACCCCGCATCCTGGTGAAGCCGCGCGATTATTGAGCTGCCGCACCGCTGATATTGAGAGTGATCGCTTACTTGCAACCCGCAGGTTGGTCGCGCAATACGGCGGCGTTGTGGTGCTGAAAGGCGCAGGGACCTTGATCGCTGATGAGCATGGACAGATGGCGATCGCCGACGTTGGCAATGCTGGCATGGCATCCGGTGGCATGGGAGATGTGCTGTCGGGTATCATTGGCGGTTTGTTGGCGCAAAAGCTGCCGCTATATGATGCTGCCTGCGCGGGCTGCGTAGTGCACGGCGCAGCGGCGGATCATGTTGCGGCAAAACAAGGAACAAGGGGATTACTGGCCACCGATCTGCTGGCGGTGATCCCTCATTACGTTAACCCTGAGTTGGCAAAATAGACATTATCGAATGAAAGAACTCGTTTTACCGCTGCCGGATGAGGCAGCCACAGTCGCACTGGGGGCCGTCCTGGCCCAGGCGTGCGATCGTGCCAGCGTGATTTATCTTTATGGGGATTTGGGTGCCGGTAAAACCACCTTCAGCCGCGGCTTTTTGCAGGCGTTAGGCCATCAGGGCAATGTGAAAAGCCCAACCTATACGCTGGTGGAACCTTATGCGCTGCAACCGCTGGCGGTCTATCACTTTGATCTTTATCGCCTGGCTGATCCGGAAGAACTCGAATTTATGGGTATCCGCGACTATTTTGCCCAGGACTCGATTTGCCTGGTGGAGTGGCCGCAGCAGGGTACCGGCGTGCTGCCCGATCCCGATCTGGAACTGCATCTCAGTTACCAAGACGAAGGGCGTCAGGCGAAGCTCCAGGCGGTTTCCGCCTATGGCGAACAATTATTGGAAAGTATTCAGAGGCAACAAGGATGACGCAGCAATGATGTATGGGTTAAGAAGATTTGCTGTGATTGCCTTGCTCGCGTTGCTGGGGCCGTTTGGTGCCTGGGCGGCATCGTCCCTCTCCGACGTCAAAGTGACCAATGCTCAGCGTGAAGCCACGGTGTCAGTGAGCTTTACTGGCCCTCCCTCGTATAGCTTCTCAACCATACATGGTCCAGAACGGGTGGTCCTGGACGTGAATCAAACGGGCAAAGTGGGCGGCCTGCCGTTGAACTTCAGCGGCCAAAACCTGGTAAAAAGCATTCGTTCCAGTAAGCCGAAAGATGCACAAAGCGTACGCTTGGTGTTTGATTTAACCCAACGTGCCAAAACCCGTGTGGCGACGCGTCAAGAGGGCAACAGTTACATCGTCGTCTTCACCATCACCTCAGAAGCCAAAACGACGACAAACACTGTCCGTAAGGCACCGGTGCCTGTGCCGGTGGTGACTGAGCCAGTGCGTAAAGCACCGGTTACGTCGAGTAACGCCAATCCATTTACTCCGAAGTCGGCTGCGGTATCAGGCACGGCAACCAGCATTACCCCACGTAGCAGCCGAGTGTCGGCCGGTTCTGGCGATCGGGTGGTGGTGGCGATCGACGCAGGCCACGGTGGGCAAGATCCTGGCGCTATCGGGCCAAACGGTCTGAAAGAGAAAAACGTCACTATTGCCATCGCGCATCGCCTACGTGCGTTGTTGGATGCCGATCCGATGTTTAAAGCGGTGATGACGCGTAACGGGGATTACTTTATTTCGGTGATGGGCCGTTCAGACGTGGCGCGCAAGCAGGGGGCCAACGTGTTGGTGTCTATCCACGCGGATGCCGCGCCGAATCGCAGCGCCAAAGGGGCTTCGGTTTGGGTATTGTCCAATCGCCGGGCTAACAGCGAGATGGCCGGTTGGTTGGAACAGCATGAGAAACAGTCCGAACTGCTGGGTGGCGCGGGCGATCTGTTGGCCAACAGCCAGGCCGACCCTTATCTGAGCCAGGCGGTGCTGGATCTGCAGTTCGGTCATTCGCAGCGCGTCGGTTATGACGTGGCCGTTAAGGTCTTGCAACAGTTACAGGTCGTAGGTTCATTGCACAAACGCCGTCCGGAACACGCCAGCCTGGGAGTGCTGCGTTCACCGGATATTCCATCGCTGCTGGTGGAAACCGGGTTTATCAGTAATAGCACGGAGGAGCGACTGCTGGGCAGTAGCGCATATCAGGATAAAATTGCACGGGCGATCCACAACGGCCTGCGCAGTTATTTCCTGGCGCATCCGCTACAAGCCGACCCAAAGGTGGAAAACCGCCCGCTGGACGTCGCAGCGGCGGTTAACTCCACAACAGACGATCTCAGACAGCCTGAGCCGGTGACCAGCCCGGCCAGAAGTAGCGCCAGCGTAGGAAAAACGCAGATCCATGTGGTGAAGCGGGCGGAAACGCTTTCCGGCATTGCCGATAGCTATGGCACCAGCATGGCGGCGCTACGTGAGCTGAACAAGCTGAAAAAAGACGGCGTCTGGGTTGGTCAGCGTCTGAAGGTCCCCGCTGGGAAAACGGCGGCAGTACCGGTTCAGGCCAAGGCAAAAAGCACCAAACCGAGCAAACATAAGGTGACTCGCGGTGATACGCTGTCATCCATCGCCGCGCGATATGGCGTCAGCGTCAGCGAGCTTAAACGGGTTAACAAATTAAAGTCGGATGTTGCGCCGCTGGATCGGACGCTGATCATTCCGTAGGCTTGATGCCAACAACAGAGGGAGCCCCATGTCTATCCAGGTGTTACCGCCACAGCTAGCCAACCAGATTGCCGCCGGAGAAGTGGTCGAACGGCCTGCGTCGGTGGTCAAAGAGCTGGTAGAAAATAGCCTGGATGCTGGGGCAACGCGGATTGATATTGATATCGAACGCGGCGGGGCCAAACTGATCCGCATCCGTGATAACGGCTGCGGCATTGCCAAAGCCGACCTGGCCTTGGCCCTGGCGCGCCATGCCACCAGTAAGATCAGTACGCTTGACGATCTGGAGGCCATAGTCAGCCTGGGCTTTCGCGGCGAAGCGTTGGCCAGTATCAGCTCGGTGTCCCGTCTGATGTTGACCTCACGCACGGCGGAACAGAGCGAAGCCTGGCAAGCCTACGCGGAAGGGCGCGATCAGGCGGTCACCGTCAAACCGGCAGCTCATCCGGTGGGCAGCACGCTCGAAGTGCTCGATCTGTTTTACAACACCCCCGCACGGCGCAAGTTCATGCGCACCGAAAAAACCGAATTTGGCCATATCGACGAAGTGGTGCGGCGCATTGCGCTGGCGCGTTTCGATGTGGCGATCAACCTCAGCCATAACGGCAAGCTGATGCGTCAGTATCGCGCGGCAAAAGAAGAAAGCCAGCATGAGCGGCGTCTGGCCAGCATTTGTGGCCCCGCCTTCTTGCAGCATGCGTTGGCGATTTCCTGGCAGCATGGCGATCTCAGCATCCGCGGCTGGGTGGCGGATCCGCAAGGGGCGCGCCAGCTTGGCGAAATGCAGTATTGCTACGTCAACAGCCGGATGATGCGCGATCGGCTGATTAATCATGCCATTCGTCAGGCGTATCAGGATCAGTTGAAAGACGATCAGTTGCCTGCCTATGTGCTGTATCTGGAAGTGGATCCGCATCAGGTGGATGTCAACGTCCATCCGGCCAAGCATGAGGTGCGTTTTCATCAGGCTCGGCTGGTACATGACTTTATCTACCAGGCGGTTACTACGGTGTTGCAGCAGGCGGGTAATGTCGCGTTGCCATTGGCTGAAGAGTCCTCAGAGCAGGAGGCTCCCGTTTGGCAGCCGGAGAACCGCGTTGCCGCCGGTGGCAACCACTTCTCCCAGCCTGCGCCACAGCGTGAACGTCAGCCTGCTGAACCCTCCGCTGCCCGTGAGCGTGCCCCGCAGCCAGCCTATCAGGCCGGTGCGGGTTACCAAAAGCGTGAAGGCGAGCTGTATGGCAAGCTGTTGCAGGCTACGCCGCCAGCAGAAACGGTAAAACAGCCGCTGTTCCCGCCGGTTAACGCCGTGCAGGAAACACCGCTCGCCGGTAGTCAGCACAGTTTTGGCCGCGTTCTGATGATTTGCCCGCCGAGCTATGCGCTGGTGGAACAGCGTCAGCAGTTGGCGTTACTGAACCTGACCATGGCCGAACGTTGGCTGCGTCAGGCTCAGCTTTGCCCGCCTGAAGAGGGATTACGGCCACAGCCGCTGCTGATCCCGATTAAGCTGACGTTGAATAAAAATGAAGCGGCCGCCTGCGTGCAACATCAGGCGCTGCTGGTCAAAATGGGGTTGGAGCTGCAATCCGATCACGGTCGTGTGACTTTGCGCGCAGTACCTTTACCATTACGCCAACAAAATTTACAAAAGTTGATACCCGAGCTGTTAGGCTATCTGGCCGAACATCAGGAGATGTCGCCAACGGTGCTATCCATCTGGATCGCCAGCCAATTAGGCAGCGAACATGAAGTGTGGAACAGCTCGCAAGCGATACAATTGTTGACAGAAGTTGAACGACTTTGCCCGCAACTGGTCAAATCCCCTCCTGCCGCTCTTTTACAACCCGTTGATTTGCAGGCTGCATTGGCAGCGCTTAAGCATGACTGAAATTGAAATGACCCCTCGTCCCCCAGCCATTTTTATCATGGGGCCAACGGCCTCAGGCAAAACCGCCTTGGCGATGGCGCTGCGTGAGCGCTTGCCCGTCGAACTGATCAGTGTCGATTCCGCCCTGATTTATCGCGGTATGGATATCGGCACCGCCAAACCCTCGGCGGAAGAGTTGGCCCTGGCGCCACACCGGTTGATCGATATCCGCGATCCTGCGCAAGCGTACTCGGCAGCCGATTTTCGTGCCGATGCGCTGCGCGAAATGGCTGATATTACTGCCGCTGGGCGTATTCCGCTGTTGGTGGGGGGCACAATGCTTTACTTTAAGGCGTTACTCGAAGGTTTATCGCCGTTACCTTCTGCCGATCCCGCCGTGCGCGAGCAGATTGAGCAGCAGGCAGCGGAACACGGTTGGGAGGCTTTGCACCGCCAATTGCAGGCGATAGACCCGGTTTCCGCGTTACGTATTCATCCGAATGATCCACAGAGACTCTCCAGAGCACTGGAAGTTTTTTTGATTTCGGGTAAAACTTTAACTGAACTGACTAAAATTTCGGGTGAATCGTTGCCGTATCATGTTCACCAATTTGCGATCGCGCCAGTCAGCCGGGAGTTGTTGCATCAACGTATCGAGCTGCGGTTCAATCAGATGTTGGCGGCGGGTTTTGAGGCGGAAGCGCGTGCACTTTTTGCACGGGGTGATTTGCATACGGATTTGCCTTCCATTCGCTGTGTCGGTTATCGCCAGATGTGGTCATATTTTTCTGGCGAGATTAGTTACGATGAGATGGTTTTTCGAGGTATTTGCGCAACACGTCAGTTGGCCAAACGCCAGATGACCTGGTTACGGGGTTGGGAGTCGGTTCGGTGGTTGGACAGTGAAAAGCCGGGAGAGGCTTTAGACTCGGTAACACAGGTTGTTAGTGCATAGGTTGAGTGATTGTGTACAATTGATGAGTATTCAGCGCGCAAATTTTTTAGGTCGTTTATTTTGAGCCGACAGGTTCTTGGTTAAAAACAACAAACAAATAAGGAAAAGATAGAATGGCTAAGGGGCAATCTTTGCAAGATCCGTTCCTGAACGCATTGCGTCGTGAACGTGTTCCGGTTTCTATTTATTTGGTGAATGGTATTAAGCTGCAAGGCCAGATTGAGTCTTTTGACCAGTTTGTCATCCTGTTGAAGAACACGGTGAGCCAGATGGTTTATAAGCACGCTATCTCTACCGTTGTTCCATCGCGCCCGGTATCGCACCACAGCAACACCCCGAGCAGCGGCGGCACCAGCAATTATCACCATGGTAACAACCCGTCTGCGCCGCAACAGCCGCAGCAGGAAAGCGATGACGCTGAATAAAGCGCGTTGCGAGTCAACCATGACGGGGTGCATAAGCAGCGCAGTGCTGTTTATGTCCCCCAAACTCGCGGTTTTGTTCCGTTTGAGAGGTTGCACGCTTGTTTGACCGTTATGAAGCCGGTGAGCAGGCCGTCCTGGTTCATATCTATTTCTCGCAAGACAAAGATACAGAAGATCTCAGTGAGTTCGAATCGCTGGTATCCTCTGCGGGCGTTGAGGCTTTGCAAGTGGTTACTGGTAGCCGCAAAGCACCTCACCCAAAATACTTTGTCGGTGAAGGAAAGGCCGAAGAAATTGCAGATGCGGTGAAAGCCAGCGGCGCGTCTGTTGTCCTGTTTGATCACGCCCTTTCCGCAGCGCAGGAGAGAAATCTCGAACGCCTGTGTGAATGTCGGGTGATCGATCGCACCGGGTTGATTCTCGACATCTTTGCCCAGCGTGCCCGTACCCATGAAGGTAAGCTGCAGGTAGAGTTGGCGCAATTGCGTCATATTGCCACTCGTCTGGTTCGTGGTTGGACTCACCTTGAACGTCAGAAAGGGGGGATTGGCCTGCGCGGGCCGGGGGAGACCCAGTTAGAGACTGACCGTCGCCTGCTACGCGATCGTATCAGCCTGATCCTGCGTCGCCTTGAGCGGGTAGAGAAGCAGCGCGATCAAGGGCGACGAGCACGTACCCGTGCCGATGTGCCAACCGTATCGCTGGTGGGTTATACCAACGCCGGCAAATCAACCCTGTTTAACCGAATTACGTCTGCCGGAGTGTATGTGGCGGACCAGCTATTTGCCACCCTGGATCCTACCCTGCGGCGCATTGACGTGGCGGACGTAGGCGATACCGTGTTGGCGGATACCGTAGGTTTTATCCGGCACTTGCCGCACGATCTTGTTGCCGCGTTCAAAGCGACACTGCAAGAGACGCGCCAGGCCTCTCTGTTGTTACATGTGATCGACGCTGCGGATACCCGGGTGGATGAAAACATTGAAGCGGTGAACTCCGTGTTGGCAGAGATTGAGTCGGATGAGATCCCTACACTGTTAGTGATGAACAAAATAGATATGCTGGATGACTTTGTCCCGCGTATCGATCGCAACGAGGAAAATTTACCGATCCGAGTGTGGCTGTCCGCCGCCAGCGGTGAAGGTATCCCGTTGCTATTTCAGGCGTTGACGGAGCGCTTATCGGGGGAAATCGCGCATTATGAGCTGCGCTTACCGCCACAGGCTGGCCGTCTTCGTAGCCGTTTCTACCAGCTTCAGGCGATCGAAAAAGAGTGGAATGAAGAGGACGGCAGTATCGGCGTGGTGGTGCGTATGCCGATCGTGGAGTGGCGTCGCCTCTGCAAGCAGGAACAGGAACTGATTAACTTTATCGTATGATCATATCCTGTTACATTTGTGTGCCCTCTCAATAGAAGAGTGGGCTAAGCATTAGCCTGAAGTACCCAATCACAGAATAATGGAGCTAAAACATGGCGTGGAATCAGCCCGGTAATAACGGACAGGACCGCGACCCGTGGGGGAGCAGCAATAATAATGGCGGCAACTCTGGCGGTAACAATAAAGGCGGTCGCGATCAAGGACCACCGGATTTAGACGATATCTTCCGCAAGCTGAGCAAGAAATTGAGCAGCCTGACCGGCGGTGGCAAAGGCTCCAACGGCAATAACAGCGGTGGAACGGGTTCAATCGGGCCGGGCTTCAGTGGCAAGATTGTCGGCATTGCTGCGGTTGCGGTGGTGGTGATCTGGGCCGCCAGCGGTTTCTATACCATCAAAGAAGCCGAACGTGGTGTGGTCACTCGCTTTGGTAAATTCAGCCATCTGGTGCAGCCAGGTCTGAACTGGAAACCGACGTTTATCGATCAGGTTCGCCCGGTTAACGTGGAGTCGGTCCGTGACCTGTCCGCGTCCGGTGTGATGCTGACTTCCGATGAGAACGTGGTGCGCGTCGAGATGAACGTGCAGTACCGCGTTTCCGATCCGGCAGCCTATCTGTTCAGCGTAACCGATGCCAACGACAGCCTGAGACAGGCGACAGACAGCGCATTGCGTGGTGTTATCGGTAAATACACCATGGACAAGATCCTGACCGAAGGCCGTACCATCGTCCGTAGCGACACTCAGCGTGTACTGGAAGAAACCATCCGTCCGTACAAAATGGGGATCACTCTGCTGGACGTCAACTTCCAGGCTGCACGTCCGCCGGAAGAGGTGAAAGCCGCGTTTGATGATGCGATCGCCGCACGTGAGAACGAGCAGCAATCCATTCGTGAAGCAGAAGCTTACGCCAACGAAGTTCAGCCGCGTGCCAACGGTGCTGCACAGCGCCTGCTGGAAAATGCGCGCGCCTACCAGGCCCAGACCGTTCTGGAAGCCCAGGGTGAGGTTGCTCGTTTCGCCAAGCTGTTGCCGGAGTACAAAGCCGCACCGGAAATTACCCGTGAGCGTCTGTACCTCGAAACCATGGAAAAAGTGTTGAGCCACACCCGTAAGGTGTTGGTGGCAGACAACAAAGGCAATAACAGTCTGATGGTGCTGCCACTGGATCAAATGCTGCGCGGTGCCGGTAAGCCGGTTACCGAAGGCAGCAAAGATGCCGGACAGAACCTTCTCGCCCCTGCGCCAGCCTCGACTCCTTCATCGGATGCGAGCACTAACAGTTCCAGCAGTGGTTCCATCATGGACCAACGCCGGGCTAATGCGCAGCGTAGCGACAACACACGCGTAGGGAGAGAATAATCAATGCGTAAGTCTTTCATAGTTATCCTCGCGGTGGTGTTGGTAGCCCTTTACGCCTCAATGTTTGTGGTTCAGGAAGGCGAGCGCGGCATCGTGCTGCGTTTCAGTAAAGTTCTGCGCGACAGCGAAAACAAACCGCTGGTTTATGCACCGGGTCTGCACTTCAAGATCCCGTTTATTGAAACCGTGAAAATGCTGGATGCCCGTATCCAGACCATGGACAACCAGGCCGATCGCTTCGTGACCAGCGAGAAGAAAGACCTGATCGTCGACTCCTACCTGAAATGGCGTATTAGTGATTTCAGCCGCTACTACCTGGCGACCGGTGGTGGTGATGTTTCTCAGGCGGAACTGCTGCTGAAACGCAAGTTTAACGACCGTCTGCGTTCCGAGATTGGCCGTTTGGACGTGCGTGACATCGTGACTGACTCCCGTGGCCGTCTGATGGCAGACGTGCGTGAGGCGCTGAACACCGGTACCGTGGGTGACGGCGAAGAAGCCGCCGCCAGCGAAGCCGATGACGCTATCGCATCTGCCGCAGCCCGTGTTGAGCGTGAAACCAATGGCAAACAGCCAGCGGTTAACCCGAACAGCATGGCAGCACTGGGTATTGAAGTGGTGGACGTCCGTATCAAGCAGATCAACCTGCCTGCGGAAGTGTCCGATGCGATCTTCCAGCGTATGCGTGCAGAGCGTGAGGCGGTAGCCCGTCGTCACCGTTCACAAGGTAAAGAAGAGGCTGAGAAGCTCAAAGCGACCGCCGACTACGAAGTGACTCGTACCATCGCGGAAGCCGAGCGTCAGGCACGTATCACTCGCGGTGCGGGCGATGCGGAAGCGGCCAAGCTGTTTGCCGATGCCTTCAGCCAGGATCCGGATTTCTACGCTTTCATCCGTAGCCTGCGTGCTTATGAAACCAGCTTCGGCCCTGGCAATCAGGACGTGTTGGTGCTGAGCCCGGACAGCGATTTCTTCCGCTACATGAAGTCGCCTGTTGCTACGCGCAACAGATAACGTCAGCATGATGGCGATCCCCGATAGCTTTCAGGCCATGGTTTGAAAGAGCAGGGGGAGAACCAAGGCCCGTTTAAACGCGGGCCTTTCTTTTTTGGGGGAAGGATGAATTCGACAATCTGGCTGGCGCTTGGGTTGGTTTTGGTGCTGGAAGGGCTGGGGCCGATGCTGTTCCCACAGGCTTGGCGTAAAATGGTCCAGACGATGTCGCAACTGCCCGATGCCACACTGCGGCGTTTTGGTGGGGGATTAGTGGTTGCAGGCTGTGTGATCTACTACATGTTGCGTGCACGCACGGGGGTTTAAAGTTTAGCCGAAAAAGTACGCAATCGTATGCTAAAAGTGCTGAAACTGAAGAATTAGGGTGGTAGAATCCATTTTTAAGCAACCTGGTGATTTTAAAATGGGTAAGAACGTCGTCGTACTGGGCACCCAATGGGGTGACGAAGGTAAGGGTAAGGTCGTAGACCTGCTGACTGAACGGGCTCAATATGTTGTGCGCTACCAAGGTGGCCATAACGCTGGCCACACTCTGGTTATCAACGGTGAAAAAACCGTTCTTCATTTAATTCCTTCAGGTATCCTGCGTGAAAACGTGACCAGCGTCATCGGCAACGGTGTCGTTCTGGCGCCAGACGCGTTGATGAAGGAAATGGGTGAACTCGAAGCGCGCGGCATCCCGGTACGCGAACGTCTGTTACTGTCTGAAGCCTGCCCGCTGATCCTGCCTTATCACGTCGCTCTGGATAATGCGCGTGAGAAAGCGCGTGGCGCCAAGGCCATCGGTACCACCGGTCGTGGTATCGGCCCGGCTTACGAAGACAAAGTTGCCCGTCGCGGTCTGCGCGTTGGTGACCTGTTCGATAAAGCCACCTTCGCCACCAAGCTGAAAGACATCATCGATTACCACAACTTCCAGCTGGTTAACTACTACAAAGTAGAAGCCGTCGATTACCAGACCACCCTTGACTATGTGTTGTCGATTGCCGATATCCTGACCGGGATGGTAGTAGACGTCTCCGAACTGCTGGACGGTGCGCGCAAGCGTGGCGATCTGATCATGTTCGAAGGTGCACAGGGCACTCTGCTGGATATCGATCACGGTACTTATCCGTACGTGACCTCTTCCAACACCACCGCTGGTGGCGTAGCAACCGGTTCTGGCATTGGCCCACGTTATGTGGACTACGTGCTGGGCATCGTGAAAGCCTATTCTACCCGTGTAGGTGCAGGTCCGTTCCCAACCGAACTGTTCGACGAAACCGGCGAATACCTGTGCAAACAGGGTAATGAGTTTGGTGCCACCACTGGCCGTCGCCGCCGTACCGGCTGGTTGGATGCGGTTGCCGTTCGTCGTGCCGTGCAGATCAACTCCCTGTCTGGCTTCTGCCTGACCAAGTTGGACGTGCTAGACGGCCTGAAAGAAGTGAAGATCTGTGTGGGCTATCGCATGCCGGATGGCCGCGAAATGACCACCACGCCGCTGGCTGCAGAAGGTTGGGAAGGTATCGAGCCAATCTACGAAACCATGCCGGGCTGGAGCGAAACGACGTTTGGTGTGAAAGACTACAGCAAACTGCCACAGGCAGCGCTGAACTACATCAAACGCATCGAAGAGCTGACTGATGTACCGGTAGACATTATCTCTACTGGCCCAGACCGTAGCGAAACCATGATCCTGCGCGATCCGTTCGACGCATAATCTGTTTGCTCTACTGTCACCAAACAAACCGGGCCAAGTCCCGGTTTGTTTGCCTCATGTATCCTCCCGATGGCGTTTTCACCTCACAAAATCCTTTCGTTGCTCCGGTTGAGAGTCGGCTATGTACTAAATAATTAGCTGCGAACTCTCTGGCTGGTTTATCATCCAATAAGATAGTAAAGAAAATCGCCGAAAATCGGCAGATACCCAGAGGTAAACGTGCAGTTAACAAGTTTTACTGACTATGGCCTACGGGCATTGATCTATATGGCATCATTGCCTGCGGACAAAATGACCAGCATCTCTGAGGTTACGGAGGTGTACGGGGTTTCCCGTAACCATATGGTAAAAATTATCAATCAGCTGAGCCGTGAAGGCTTTGTAACCGCCGTGCGGGGTAAAAACGGCGGTATACGCTTGGGTAAACCGGCTGAGAGCATCCGTATTGGCGACGTGGTGCGGGCGCTGGAGCCGCTTTCGTTGGTTAACTGCAGCAGCGATTTTTGTCATATCACCCCAGCCTGCCGTTTGAAGCAAGTGCTCCAGCAGGCGGTAAAGAATTTCCTTGAGGAGCTGGATAGTCACACATTGGCCGACATGGTCGAAGACAATTCACCGCTCTACAAGCTTTTGCTTGTCGAATAAAGCGTTACTGAGAAGACAAGGCTCAGCGACACCCTGCTGATGACAACGGAGGAACCTCAATGTCACAAGATCCATTCCTGGAACGAGAAGCAGAAAAATATGAATCCCCAATTCCTAGCCGCGAATTTATTCTGGCCCATTTGGCGAAACGTGAAACGCCGGCCAGCCGCGAAGAGTTGGGCAATGAACTGAATTTATCCGGCGAAGAAGCGCTGGAAGCCCTGCGCCGTCGCCTGCGTGCGATGGAGCGTGATGGCCAGTTGGTCTTTACCCGCCGCCAGTGCTATGCCCTGCCGGAGCGTCTGGACCTGCTGCGTGGCACGGTGATCGGCCACCGCGATGGCTTCGGCTTCTTGCGGGTTGAAGGGCGTAAAGACGACCTTTATCTCTCCGCCGAGCAAATGAAAATGGCCATCCACGGCGATGTGGTGTTGGCTCAACCGCTGGGCGAAGATCGCAAAGGCCGCCGTGAAGCGCGTATCGTGCGCGTGCTGGTACCCAAAACCAGCCAGATTGTTGGCCGCTACTTCACCGATGCCGGTACCGGCTTCGTGGTGCCGGATGACGGCCGCCTGAGCTTCGATATTCTGATCCCTGCCGACTCGGTCAGCGGGGCGCGGATGGGCTTTATGGTGGTGGTCGAGCTGACCCAGCGCCCAACGCGCCGCACCAAAGCCGTGGGCAAGATCGTCGAGATCCTGGGTGATAAAATGGGGACCAGCATGGCGGTGGATATCGCATTGCGTACCCATGAGATCCCGCATACCTGGCCACCTCAGGTGGAGAAGCAGGTTGCCGACCTCAGTGAGCAGGTGCCGGAAGCCGCCAAGAAAGGGCGTGTGGATCTGCGTCACTTGCCGCTGGTCACCATTGATGGCGAAGACGCCCGCGATTTTGATGATGCCGTGTACTGCGAGAAAAAACGCGGTGGTGGCTGGCGCCTGTGGGTCGCGATTGCCGATGTCAGCTACTATGTGCGCCCGCGCACGGCGCTGGATGACGAAGCCCGTAGCCGCGGCACCTCGGTCTACTTCCCATCGGAAGTGGTACCAATGCTGCCGGAAGTGCTTTCCAACGGCCTGTGCTCGCTCAACCCACAGGTCGACCGCCTGTGTATGGTGAGTGAGATGACCATCTCCGCATCGGGCCGTCTGTCTTCGTTTAAATTCTACGAAGCGGTAATGAGCTCCCATGCGCGCTTAACCTACACCAAGGTCTGGCATATCTTGCAGGGCGATCAGGAGCTGCGCGAGCAGTATCATCCGTTGGTCAAACACCTGCAGGAGCTGCATGCGCTGTATAAAGTGCTGGATCAGGCTCGTGCCGAACGCGGTGGTATCGCCTTCGAAACCGAAGAAGCCAAGTTTATCTTCAACGCTGAACGCCGTATTGAACGCGTAGAACCAACGGTACGTAATGACGCGCACAAACTGATCGAAGAGTGCATGATCATGGCGAACGTTGCGGCGGCACGCTTTGTCGAGAAGCATAACGAACCCGCGCTGTTCCGCGTGCACGATCGTCCAAGTGACGATCACATTTCCGCATTGCGCAGCGTGTTGAGCGAGCTGGGCCTGACGCTGGGTGGCGGCCTGAAGCCGCAGCCGAAAGATTACGCCACTTTGATGGACGAGGTATCTGAACGCCCGGACCGTGAAATGCTGCAAACCATGCTGCTGCGTTCGATGAAACAGGCGATCTACGATCCGGAAAACCGTGGCCACTTCGGCTTGGCGTTGGCCTCTTATGGCCACTTTACTTCACCGATCCGTCGCTACCCGGACCTGTCACTGCACCGCGCCATCAAGTACGTGTTGGCGAAGGAGCATGGCGAACAGAAAGAGCGCTGGACGCCAACCGGAGGCTGGCACAGCGATCTGGAAGAGATGCTGCAACTGGGTATGCACTGCTCGATGACCGAGCGCCGTGCCGATGAAGCTACGCGTAACGTGGCGGACTGGTTGAAGTGCGACTTTATGCAGGATCACGTTGGTGAAGTGTTTAGCGGCGTTATTGCCAGCGTCACCGGCTTTGGTTTCTTCGTCCGCCTGAGCGATCTGTTTATCGATGGTCTGGTACACGTGTCCACGCTGGATAACGATTACTATCGCTACGATAATATCGGCCAGCGTCTGATCGGCGAATCTTCCGGCATGGTCTATCGCCTGGGAGATACGGTGGAGATCCGCGTTGAGGCCGTGCATATGGACGAACGCAAGATCGACTTCGCCCTGGTTTCCAGCACCCGCAAACCGCGTGGTGAAGGAAAAACCGAGCGCGAACGTGCCAAGAATGGCGGCCAGCGTACGCTGCGCGACGGTGCCGGAGCGGGCCGCAGTCAGGCTCAACGTAAACGCCGTGGCGGCAAGACGCCTGCCAACTTTGAACCAGACAGCGCCTTCCGTAAAAAAGATGGGGCCAAGGCCAAACCTGCAGACAAGGTGAAGCCAGACCCGAAGGCGAAAGCGAAAACCGATCCGAAGGCAAAAGCCAAAAAAGCGTCTGATAAAACCAAAAAGATAGCGGCCGCGACCAAAGCCAAGCGTGCCAGTAAGAAGAAAGGTGCCGAGCAGGGTTAACCTGCCGCACGTTATTATCCCCGGCCGGGTCATCCCGGCCGCACAGTTAAAAGAGCATCATGAGCGAAATTATCTACGGTATTCACGCTGTCAAAGCCCTGCTAGACAACGATCCACAACGTTTCCTGGAAGTGTTTATTCTCAAGGGGCGTGACGATCGCCGCTTACAGCCTTTGATTGCCGAGCTGGAAGCGACCGGTATTGTGATCCAGGTGGCTAACCGCCAATGGCTGGATGAGAAGGTCGAAGGGGCCGTCCACCAGGGCATTATTGCGCGGGTGCGTGAAGGGCGGAAATATCAGGAGAACGATTTGCCTGGGCTGCTGGAAAGCGTTGAAACGCCATTCCTGCTGGTGTTGGACGGCGTTACCGATCCCCATAACCTGGGGGCTTGCCTGCGTAGTGCCGATGCTGCCGGTGTCCATGCGGTGATCGTCCCACGCGATCGCTCTGCCCAACTGAATGCGACGGCGAAGAAAGTGGCCTGCGGTGCGGCCGAGAATGTCCCACTGATCACCGTCACCAACCTGGCTCGTACCCTGCGTTTGCTGCAAGAGATGAACATCTGGATCGTGGGCACGGCGGGTGAAGCCGACCACACGCTGTATCAAAGCAAAATGACCGGCCCGATGGCGTTGGTTATGGGCGCGGAAGGCGAAGGTATGCGTCGTTTGACCCGTGAACATTGCGACGAACTGATCAGCATTCCGATGGCCGGTACGGTTTCCTCGCTGAACGTCTCGGTAGCGACCGGTGTCTGTCTGTTTGAAGCGGTGCGCCAGCGCAGCTGATGATTTAATAGGGGTGAAACCTGTCACCCCTACCTCTAATCTCCTATCTTGTGATCCCGCCAGCGGCAGAAATCCAGCTAATGACCATAATTACCCCTGAAGCGTTAATCAGGGAGCAAATTCATGGTCTGGACTACGCATACCGTCTTTAACCAACCCAAGCCCTTGGGGAACAGCAACCTTTTCCTGTCCGATACGCCGTTACGTGAAGCGCTGCAGCGCGAGTTGGCAGGTTGGGATAGTGACGTTCTGGCCTCGCTTGGGCAGCAGTTAGGCACGCAGGAGTCGCTGGAGTTGGGGCGGCTGGCCAATACCAACCCACCAGAGTTGCTGCGCTATGACGCTACCGGGCAACGCCTGGACGACGTGCGCTTTCATCCAGCCTGGCACATCCTGATGCAAGGGCTGGTCGCTAACCGGGTGCATAACCTGCCGTGGCAGGAAGATGCCCGTATTGGCTCCTTGGTGGCCCGCGCCGCCCGCTTTGTGTTGCACGCTCAGGTGGAGGCCGGCACGCTCTGCCCAATCACCATGACCTTTGGCGCTATCCCACTGCTACAGCGTTCCCTGCCAAAGGAGTATCAATCCTGGCTAACCCCGTTACTTTCCGATCGTTATGACCCTCATCTGTTGCCCGGTGCACAAAAGCGCGGGCTGTTGATCGGCATGGGGATGACGGAAAAGCAGGGCGGTTCGGACGTGCTGAGCAATACCACCACCGCCGTGCCGCTCGCCAGTCGTGGCAATGGGGAGGCTTATCGTCTGGTGGGCCATAAATGGTTCTTTTCGGTGCCACAGAGTGATGCCCATCTGGTGCTGGCGCAAACGGAAGGCGGGCTGTCCTGCTTCTTTCTGCCAAGGATCTTACCTGATGGCACGCGCAATGCCATCCGCCTGGAGCGGCTTAAAGACAAGCTGGGCAACCGTTCCAATGCCAGTAGCGAAGCCGAGTTTCAGGACGCCACGGCCTGGCTGTTGGGTGATGAAGGAGATGGCGTCAGGCAAATCCTCAAGATGGGCGGTATGACCCGCTTCGATTGTGCTTTGGGTAGCCATGGGCTGATGCGCCGCAGCCTTTCGGTGGCGTTGTACCATGCTCTGCAACGGCAGGCGTTTGGTAAATGCCTTATTGAACAGCCATTGATGCGGCAGGTATTGGCCCGTATGGCGTTACGGCTTGAAGGGCATACCGCCTTACTCTTTCGTTTGGCGCGAGCCTGGGAAAGTCGGGGGGATGCAGGAGAAACCGTTTATAGCCGCTTACTTACTCCGGCCGCGAAATACAGCATTTGCCGTCAGGGGGCACCATTTATCGCTGAAGCGATGGAGGTGTTAGGGGGTATTGGTTATTGTGAAGAGAGTGAGTTGCCGCGGCTTTATCGTGAGGTTCCGGTTAACAGCATTTGGGAAGGTTCAGGCAACATCATGTGCCTGGACGTGATGCGCAGCCTGCATAAGCTGCCGGGTGCGTTGGAATTGCTGCAGCAGGAGCTGTTGCCGGTGCGCGGGCAGAATCGGTTGTTCGATCGCGCTTGGCGGCAGTGGCAGCAGCGTATGCGCCAGCCGCGTGAAGAAATGGGGCGTTTGTTAACCCAGCAGTTATTCGATCTGTGCTGTGCCGCCCAACTGCTGCAACATGCCAGCCCGCCAATTGGTGAGGCCTGGTGCCATTTAACGCTGGATTATCGTGGGGATAGAATGCTGCCTGCTGAGGTGTGCGATACGCTGCTTCAGCGGGCTATGGGGAACTAAAACAGGAGCTCGGGCTTATCGTCTAGAGAGAAATGCCATCAGATAATATGCTGATGGCATTGGATGTATAATTTCCTGTCTGACTTCAGCTCGAATGATTAATTATAGAAATATCTCGCATGATATTAATTTCGTGTGAGCGCCTAAGATGTGTTCTGCTGTAATTTTAAGGATGATTCTCGTTAATGTGTGGGATATGCCCTTTTTTGGGTTCTGCTTAACTAATTGGCTGAGTGGGTAACAGGTTGTATGTTACATTTTTAATGTAATGGAGACTAAGCACGGCTCGTGAGTGCCAATCTGTGCTAATTATTTATTTGGGGAAGTCTTATTTTTATTGCGGCTTGTTCGCGGCAATCTACTGACTTTCCTATTGTGTAAAAGGAATTAACAGCATGACATATAGTAATCTCTCGTCTACAACCGAATTATCGATACGTAAAGAAAAGAGCAGCTCATCTCTGCAGATGAATCTTTCGCCACTCTACTTTGCCGGGCTGCTGGCTTTTGGCTGCGTCTCCGTGGCTAATGCGGCTATCGTTGCCGATGCCGGGCAGGCATCTAGCCCTGCGGTTAATGCCGGGGCGAATGGTTCGACCGTGGTGAATATCAACGCTGCGGGTAAAGGGGGTGTTTCACATAATATCTTCAACCAGTTCAATGTTGATAAAAACGGTGTGGTGCTGAATAACAGTGTTGACGGGGCTAATAGCCAACTGGCGGGGAGTCTCGCGGGTAATGCGAATTTAAGCGGTGGGGCGGCCTCGGTGATCCTTAATGAGGTCAACACTAATCGGGCCAGCGTGTTAAATGGCATGGTGGAAGTTGCAGGCCAGCAGGCTCAGGTAATTATTGCCAACCCGGCAGGTATTACCTGTAGTGGCTGCGGCTTTATTAATGCCGGCAGAGCAACGCTGACCACCGGTACTGCCCAGATTGCCGATGGTGCCATACAGGGATATAAAACGGAAAAAGGCACCATTGTTATTAATGGCAGTGGCCTGAACAGCGGTGACAGTAATTATACCGATCTGATTGCTCGCTCGGTGGTGATTAATGCCGGCGTCTGGGCCAAGGATTTGAAAGTGACCACTGGCCGTAATAACGTCAATGCGGATAACACCCAGGCGACTGCACTGGCCTCGGCGTTGGGCAGACCTGGCGTTGGGATTGACGTTGCTGCTTTGGGGGGGATGTATGCCGGCAAGATCACCTTGGTGGGGACAGAAAGCGGAGTAGGCGTTCGAAATGCCGGTACCATCGCGGCTTCCACTTCAGATCTGGTGATGGACGTTAATGGTGTGCTGGATAACCGTTCAGGGACCCTATCCGCCGCACGTGCCAACAAGCTGAACACCACCGGCACTATTAATAATACCAGGGGGAAAATCACCGGCGGGAACGGTGGTATCACTATCAATACCCATAAAAACCGCCTTACCAATACCAACGGCAACATAGCGGCCATCGGCTCTGTGAGCATCAATAGCGGGCAATTGAACAATACCAACGGTATGGTGCAAGCCAGTTCACAGGTCACTATCGATACCAATGGGCAGTTGCTGACCAATACTGGCCGCAATAATGACACCGGCATTTACAGCACCTTGGGTATAGTGCTGAAAACGGGTCAGTTGAACAATAACAATGGCCTGATCACCACCAGTGGTAACTCCACTATCATCAGCGGTGAGTTGGATAACCGTAATGGGCAGATTTTTGCCTTTGGCTCTTCGTTGTCCGATCTGTCGATGACCGTTGGCGGCACGCTTGATAACCGTGGTGGCGAAATAGCGGCTCAACATCACGTAAATCTGTCTACCAGCGGTACGTTGAATAATAGCGCTAACGGTAAAATGAGTGCCGGTGACGATTTTAAGCTGACGACAAACAAAGCAGCGCTCAATAACACCAACGGTTTGATTGAGTCGGCTGGGGCGTTGGATATCAACAGTGGGCTACTGACCAATAGAACCGGTAGTTTGCAAGCGACCAAGATGCTGAACGTAAACACCAACGGCAGTAACCTGCTCAACGAGAGTGGGCAGATCTCTGCCATGGGGGATATCCAGCTCGCCAATATCAACGCCATGGACAACCGGGATGGCAGTGTTAGCGGTGAGGGCAAGCTGTTGCTGCAGGCAAACAGCCTGGATAACCGCACGGGTGGGTTAACCCTGGACAAGGGCAATGACGTTCGCATCCAAAATGCCCTTAATAACAACTATGGCGTGATCCGTAGCGAGCTGGGTAGCACGGAGCTATACGCCAGCACGGTCAACAACAATGCGGGCATGTTGGGGGGGCAGGAAGTTCATGTGCATACCGATACATTGCGCAATGACGAGGGGCTGATTTTTGCCGAGAAGACGGCAGAAATAAAGGCGGCGACTCTCTATAACCGTAATGGTGAAAATTTTGGTCGAGTGATGGGCGTGCATATCGATATGCCGGAGGACACTCAGGGGGGCATTATCAGTATGGGCGATCTGAGCATGACCGGTAACCGGGTGTACAACAGTCGGGGTCTGATTGCTGCCAGCGGTGGCAACTTGAACATGAAGTATGCCGGCAACGTGGATAATAACCGCGGCACCCTTTCAAGTGTGGCTTATCTGTCGCTGCTGGCTAACCGCCTGGATAACGGCAATGGCACGATATCTTCAACAGGTAGCAGTAGAGTAGAAGTGGCTTCAGCCTTTACCAACAGCGGCCTAGTCCACGGTAGAGAAGTGCTGGATATTCGCGTTAACGGGGCATTGACCAACAGCGGTCAATTGTGGTCCGACAAGGTCACCACGATCAACAGCCAGAATTTAACTAACCGGCGCGGCGCGGTGATCGGCGGCCTGGAAGGGGTAAAACTGAACCTGACGGGGAGATACACCAATAACGGTGATGTAACTGGGCCGGTAATCAAAGAGTAATCGCGGAAATATCTTTTACGGGTGTCTATTCGGGCACCCGTTTTTACTTATCTCTCAGAGCCCGCACTACCGATAAAGTATCGCCTGTGAATACCACTGGCCCGGCACGATGGTTTCGCTGTTCATGATGATCATGTAATAGCGTGCCCCGCTGGCGTTAGCTTTGCGCTGGATCTCGGCTTCCACGTTCATCGGGCTGCCATGCACTAGCGCGCTGATCGTCCCCATCTTCTCCAACTCGGTGGTTTGGGCACGGGTGATCTCCTGTGCCTGAGCGGTAGGCGGCGGTGGGGGTTTGGGCGTGGTTTTAAATACGCTGCAGCCGGATAACAAACCAAACAGCAATAGGGTGATCAACGAACGGGAAAGATTCATGCTGGCCTCATCGCTATTTAGCATAGAGTAGAACGGTTTGAACTACGGTTTCGGGCCGATATTTGCCATCATAGAGAAGATTGGGCACAGGGGGAATACATGATCGAGATCCATGATGAGCGGGTGGGTGACGTTGCGGTGATCCATGCGGTGCCAGCCGGGCGCTATGAGCAGCCGTTACCCACGATCTTTTTCTATCACGGCTATACCTCATCGAAAGAGGTGTACGCTTATTTTTCCTATGCGCTGGCCAAGGTCGGATTCCGGGTGGTGCTGCCCGATTGTGCGATGCACGGTGAGCGGTTTGATGGTGATGAAGCACGGCGGCTGGCGCATTTCTGGGAAATCCTCAAAAGTAACGTCGATGAGTTACCCGCGCTCAAAACGCACTTTGAGCAGCGTGGGCTAATTGCCGGGGATCGCATTGGCGTGGCGGGCGCTTCGATGGGGGGAATGACCACCTTAGGGGCATTTACCCGTTACCCTTGGGTGAAAGCTGCCGCCAGCCTGATGGGGTCGGGCTACTTTACTTCACTGGCGCAGACGTTGTATCCGCCATTGGATGCGCATGGTCAAGCGCTGGAGCAGTCCGCGCTCAAGGCACGTCTTGCGCCCCTGGTCGCTTATGAGGTTGAACATCATTGGGAGAGTTTTGCCGGGCGGCCACTGCTGTTATGGCATGGTGAAACCGATGATGTAGTACCAGCGTTGGAGAGTGAGCGCTTGGCCGGTGAGTTACGCCGGCGAGGCCTGGATCGTCGGTTGACCTACCTCACTGAAGCGGAAGTACGCCATCGTATTACCCCTGGGGCTTTGAACGCTACCGCCGCCTTTTTCCAGGATTCGCTGTAAAAAGCCCCCGAGGGAGGGGGCAAGGCCTGGCTGTTACTGATCGACCGCCTCTTGGTGCGGCTGGGTTCCCTGGTGCTGCATTTTCGGTTAGCGATAAAGCTCGGCGCTGACGTGGATAGACGCGGTGCTGCCTGGCTCATGTAGCGCAACAATCCGGTAAGCGCTGGCGCCGCGTTGATCGGCAATCTTGTTGATTTGGGACGTTGCGTCGTCGGGCGAAACCACTTCCTGATCGAGGCTGACGAAGCCAATGCTTTGGCGCTCTGCGGCCTGGTGTGCGGTGATCTCAGTGGCGGCCATGGCGTTGGCGGAAAGCAGCAACGCGATAGCGGTAGCGATGGTGATACGTTTCATAGACACCTCTCTTAACCCTTTGCTACGGCGGCGTGTCACTTGGCCCACCGCCGATATACTGTTCATTAAGCAAAAAGTTATTTATCAATCTTGAATAACTGCAACCCTTTATCGCTGCGCTTTCTGCGGCGGATAATTTAACTTTAGTCCGATAGTCAGGATTAAAAAGGGTGAGATTTTGATGGCCTTATTCAAAAAAAATGATAATGATTTCCAGTGGGCTGATGATTTTGTTGAAGGATTTTTAAAACCTATGGATCGGCATACATCGCTTTTTCTGCCAGCAAATCGTGCTATTTCTCGTGGCCTTACGCATAAACCTCAATAAATCCTACTCAGTCCTTGAGTTCCCCCCCTTGCGCCGGTATGATTACGCGTCATTTTTCAGCCGCACACATACACACGTTCCTTGCTTCCATGGGCCGCGGTTGACCCTGACAGGAGGCTGAATAATCCGTAAGGAGCAATTCGATGCGTCATTACGAAATCGTTTTTATGGTCCATCCTGACCAAAGCGAACAGGTTCCGGGCATGATCGAGCGTTACAGTGCTACCATCACTAACGCGCAAGGTCAGATTCACCGTCTGGAAGACTGGGGCCGCCGTCAACTGGCTTACCCGATCAATAAACTGCACAAAGCCCACTACGTTCTGCTGAACGTTGAAGCTCCGCAGGAAGCGATCGATGAGCTGGAAACTAACTTCCGCTTCAACGACGCCGTTATCCGTAGCATGGTTATGCGCGTTAAGCACGCGGTAACTGAAGCATCTCCGATGGTTAAAGCGAAAGACGAACGTCGTGGCGATCGCCGCGAAGACTTCGCTAACGAAACCGCAGATGATGCAGATGCTGGGGATTCTGAAGAGTAATTGCTGTCGTGACGGCTAATCGTCTGGTGTTGTCTGGCACAGTGTGCAAGACGCCGGTGCGAAAAGTGAGTCCTTCCGGGATACCCCACTGCCAATTTGTGCTTGAGCACCGATCGTCGCAGATGGAAGCCGGATTCAGCAGGCAAGCATGGTGCCGAATGCCCGTGGTTGTCAGCGGACAACAGTCACAAGCTTTAACTCAAAGATTAACGGTCGGCAGTCAGGTTACCGTTCAAGGCTTCGTTAGTTGCCATCAAGGGCGCAACGGGCTGAACAAATTGGTCCTGCATGCCGAGCAGATTGAATTGATAGATTCTGGAGACTAGCCAAATGGCACGTTATTTCCGTCGTCGCAAGTTCTGCCGTTTCACCGCGGAAGGCGTTCAAGAGATTGACTATAAAGACATCGCTACGCTGAAAAACTACATCACTGAAAGTGGTAAAATTGTCCCGAGCCGTATCACCGGTACTCGTGCAAAATATCAGCGCCAGCTGGCCCGTGCTATCAAGCGCGCGCGCTACCTGTCTTTGTTGCCGTACACTGATCGTCATCAGTAATCGGCCACTGTCCATTAACGACTTTGAGAGGATAAGGTAATGCAAGTTATTCTGCTTGATAAAGTAGCAAACCTGGGCAGCCTGGGTGATCAGGTTAACGTTAAAGCGGGTTATGCCCGTAACTTCCTGGTACCACAGGGCAAAGCTGTTCCTGCTACCAAGAAAAACGTAGAGTTCTTCGAAGCACGCCGTGCTGAACTGGAAGCCAAACTGGCTGACGTTCTGGCTGCTGCTGAAGCTCGCGCAACCAAGATCAACGAACTGGGTTCAGTCACCATCGCGTCTAAATCAGGCGACGAAGGTAAACTGTTCGGCTCTATCGGCACCCGCGACATCGCTGACGCAGTTACTGCGGCAGGCGTTGAAGTTGCCAAGAGCGAAGTTCGTCTGCCGAACGGCGTTCTGCGTACCACTGGTGAGCACGAAGTGCACTTCCAGGTACACAGCGACGTGTTCGCACAGCTGAATGTAGTTGTGGTTGCTGAAGCTTAATCGGCTTTAGTACACCAAGTTAAAACGCCAGCCTAGTGCTGGCGTTTTGCTTTTCAGCGCCGGGTAAAACGCGCTACTCTGAGGCTATCTGTTGGCAAGGAGAGGCGAAAATGGCAGAAGTTATCTTACAGCGAGTCTACGATTTCAGCGGCCCGGCACCGGAGCACTGCTATCTGACTGACCGGCTATGGCCGCGCGGTGTGAGTAAGGAAAGGTTGCAGGGCGTCATCTGGCTTAAGCAGGTGGCACCGGATACGGCGTTACGCCAGTGGTTTCATCAGCATACTGACCAGTGGGATGAGTTTGTTGCACTCTATCGCCAACAGCTGGCCACTAATGATGCCTGGCAGCCGCTGGTGGCGTTGTTAAGGAAAGGAGAACCGTTGACCCTACTGTATGGCAGCAAGGACACACAGCACAACCAAGGGGTTGTACTGCGTGATTTTCTGCTGGATCAGCTTCAAGATTAGCGAATGCGCAGGTAGCTGCCATCGCTCTGGCGGCGAAACAGGGCTTCACTGTTATCCACGGTGGTGACTGAGAGCGCGGTGATCACACCGTTAGCATTGCGTTCGATACGCACTTCTTGCCCGGCCTTCAGATTGCTGAGCGGCTTATCGTTGCCTTCAACCCGCGCCATGGCAAACACCTCGTTCACCGGCAGGTTGTTGTCACGGAACAGCTGCGCCAGGGTTTGGCCTGCCTGGATCTGATATCGCTGCCAACTATCGCTTTCGCCTGCCGTTTGCTGGCCGTCGTTTTGCAACTGAGCCTGTAACGGTATCTGGTTTTCCTGGCTGGTGACCGGGAACGGACGCGCGTTATCGTCGGAATACGGCCAAAGCAGCGACAGTAGCAGGATAGCACCAAAAATAATCACCCAACGGCGGTGAAAATACGGCAAAGGTTCCATCCAGTGGAGGCTGTCCGGCAGGTGCCATATTTTCAGCAACAACGCTTTGAGCCTTTGCCCCTTGCCGCTCTGCTGTGGCGGTGGTGAGTCTGGCTCATCGGTGGTTGCTGGCGTTTCCGGTGCCGGACCAGGCTTCAGGCGTTGGCTCAGATTCAGCCAGGTGCGTAGCAATGGCTGGTAGACACGGGTGGTTTTCCTTCTCCTGGGCGCGATTCTGCCCATGGTGACCTCTCTTCAACTGCGTAAAATTGTCACTTTACAAAAAGTGTATCGCTGACCCCAGTATACCCTATGGTTTCAAGCCGCAGTGCACTTGTGCACCGTCAGGGGCGAATAGTCTCTGCACTGCGCCACTTCGATGCCAGCCTTGAGCCGTACCGGGTCTATATCGCTAACTGTTTGAAGCGATTGGTAGCCGAGAGAATAATGACACCAAACGTTAACAGCAGGTTATTGTTTCTTTTTCTACGACAAAAGTCATCATTCTCCACACAAGATTTTACCCGGCTTTGCCGCGCTGTTATGCTGCGCTTTCGACTTTTTACAGACTAAAGGAAAACCCCATGACAACCCCTTCTTTTGATAGCGTTGAAGCGCAAGCAAGTTACGGGATTGGTTTACAGGTCGGTCAGCAACTGCAAGAGTCCGGCCTGCAAGGTTTACAACCAGAAGCTCTGCTGGCTGGCCTGCGTGACGCGCTGGAAGGGAATGCCCCGGCGGTTCCGGTAGATGTGGTCCATCGTGCGCTGCGTGAAATCCACGAACGTGCGGATGCTGTGCGTCTTGAGCGCCAGCAGGCGATGGCCGTTGAAGGCCAGAAGTTCCTGGAAGATAACGCCAAGCGTGACGAAGTGACGCTGACCGAGTCTGGCCTGCAGTTCTCCGTGCTGGAGCAAGGCAATGGCCCAATCCCATCACGTCAGGATCGCGTGCGTGTGCATTACACCGGTCGCCTGATCAACGGTGATGTGTTCGACAGCTCCGTTGAACGTGGTCAACCCGCCGAGTTCCCGGTCAGCGGCGTGATCCCCGGCTGGATCGAAGCTCTGACGCTGATGCCGGTTGGCTCAAAATGGCAGCTGTATATCCCTCACAACCTGGCCTATGGCGAGCGTGGTGCAGGCGCATCCATCCCGCCATTCAGCGCGCTGGTGTTTGACGTTGAGCTGCTCGAAATTCTGTAATCTACGTTGTGTCCCTCTCCCTTTGGGAGAGGGTTTAGGGGGAGGGGCTATTTGCCGCTCAGTGCGCGTGGGAACAGTAGGTTGTTCTCCAGATGGATATGCTCCATCAGATCGCTGATAAACGTATTGATACCACTGTACAGCGCCTGCCAGGTATTGCATGCCCCATCAGGTGGCGTGACGTTGTTGGTGAGGAATTTCACCACCTCCAACTGCTCGCCAGCCTCATCATGTTCATGTTCCATCACCGAAATCGGCCCTGCCGCCTGTTGCCCCATGCCTTGTTTAATCAGCGGGAACAGGATCTGTTCTTCCTTCATCATGTGATTTTCCAGATCGAGCCGGATCAGGTTTAGCTGCTTGGCCAGTCCGCGTGGGCAGGTGGGCTTGTCGCCGTGAACGCGTTCAACCTTTTCCGCCATCAACACCAGTTCTGACAGCTGTTCACGGTGGCGTTGGTGGAAGCGTGGCAGGATGTAATCGATGATCTCAGCCAGCGGAGCCCGGCGCCAATCGCGGGTATCCACCGGGTCTGCCGCCAGCGCGGCCAACTCACTTTCCAACTGATCCAGATCCAGTTCTTTGCGGCTGGCAGCGCGCTCCAGGGTTTGTTTACCCCCGCAGCAGAAGTCCAGATCGTAGTCGCGGAACAGCTTGCTGGCACGTGGGATCGCGATGGCGAGTGCGCCTAGGGATTGGTTACGGTAATCCATGATGATGCCCCTTTAAAGTAAGAAAACTATAACATGCATTTTAAATGCAGTTTAAAGGGTGCGCCATGGTTAAAAAGGGGTAGAGGCTAAAAGGCGCGCCGTAACGCGCCTAACGCGCAATTATTTGGCTTGTAGGTCGATCTTATACAGCTCAAAGCCGATGCTGTCGTTACCCGCCGATTTCATAGGATACTGGGCGTTATCCTTAATAAATGCAGCAGCCTTCTCGCTAGGGGAGGTCTCAAAGCGGATATCCAGCGGCTGTGGGCTGTGGAAACTGGCCAAACGCCAGTTATTGTCCGCCTGTGGATGCACCGCGCCGTGTTTCTGGGTTTCTTCGCTGATGTAGGCCGCCAATACCGCGCGGTTCTCATCCGGTGAAGCAAAGGCAATATGCTTATCGCCCGTTCCGGCAAACTTGCCGCCGTAGGCACGGTAGTTGTTGGTCGCAACCAGGAACTGGGCGTCAGGATCGATCGGCTTGCCCTTAAAGGTCAGCTGCTTGATACGCTCCGCCTGGTCATTGATCAGCGTACACTCTCCGTCGTAACGTGCCGGTTGGCTGACGTCGATTTGATAATTGACGCCGTCGATCACGTCAAAATTATAGGTGCGGAAACCGTCCCAATTGATCAGCCCCTGCGGTTTGCTACTGTTAACGTCAATTTGGTTGAACTGCCCGGCGGAGCACTCCAGCCACTCTTTCACTTCCTTACCGCTGGCTTTAACCACCACCAAGGTATTCGGGTAGAGATAGAGATCGGCGGCATTGCGGAAGGTGAGCTGGCCTTTTTCCACCTCGACAAAGCTGGCGGGATCGTTCTTGCGGCCGCCCACTTTGAACGGTGCTGCAGCGGCCAATACCGGCAGATCGGCCAGATCCGGATCGCCTTGAATATAACGCTCGACGTAGGCTCTTTGCGCATTGTTGACGATCTGCACGGTAGGATCGTCCTGGATCAGGGCCAGATAGCTGTACATATTGCCGTCGGACTTGCCGATAGGCTTGCTGACGAACTCACGCGTTCCCTTATGATCTTCCTCTAACACCTTGACCAGCGCGGGATCTTCCGCTGCCAACGAACGCTTGTTCTCTTTGTCATAAACCGGCCTGGCTTGCGCCTTCGCTGCGGTAACCTTCCAATTTCCCTCATCGTTATTCAATTGCAGATCCACGATGCCGAGATGATCGCCCCATTGGCCGGGCATCACCGCAGGTACGCCGTTCAGCAGGCCTTTATCGATATCCGCGCCTTTGATATTGGCGAAATCCTTGCTGGGGAACACCGCGTGCGCATGGCCGAACATGATGGCATCGATGCCTGGAACCTGGCTGAGGTAGTACACCGAGTTTTCCGCCATGGCCTTATAGGGATCGCTGGAAAGGCCAGAGTGGGGGATCGCGACGACCAGATCGGCACCTTGTTTGCGCATTTCCGGTACGTAGCGTTTGGCCGTTTCGGTGATGTCGTTTACGGTCACTTTCCCCTGCAGGTTGGCTTTATCCCATACCAGGATCTGCGGCGGCACAAAGCCGATATAGCCGATACGTAAAGTATGAGCTTGGCCATCACGGTCTTTTACCGGGGTATCGACAATAATGTAGGGAGTGAACAACGGTTTTTGCGTGGTGGCATCAATAACGTTGGCGTTGACGTAGGGGAATTTGGCACCGGCCAGGGCATTCTTCAGATAGTCGAGCCCGTAGTTGAACTCGTGATTACCGATATTGCCCACCACATAATCCAGGGTATTCATCGCCTTGTAGACCGGGTGGGTATCGCCAGGTTTCAAGCCCTTGGCGGCCATATAGTCAGCCATTGGGCTGCCCTGGATGATGTCACCGTTATCGACCAGCACGCTGTTGGTCACCTGCTGGCGAGCGTGTTGGATCAGGCTGGCGGTGCGCACCAGGCCGAATTTATCGGTGGGCTTATCCTTGTAATAGTCGAAGTCCATCATATTGCCGTGCAGATCGCTGGTTTCCAGCACGCGCAGGTCAACCGTGGCTGCCTGCGTTGAGGCGCAAACCAGCAGGGCCAGGGCAGATAGTCCCAAAGGGCGCTTGATCATGGTTATCTCCATTGGATTAATCTTAGAGTGGCATCTCAAAGGGGTATGTAATTACCACTCTCTTTATCAGCAAACTGTGAAGTCTGGCATAAATTGGCCGAATGTAACGGACAGATATGCAAAGTTGTGACAGAGAAGACTTGAATAAATACCGCAGCTTAGCGAGTTGAGATGGATATTCCGCCCAAAAAAAACTAGGCTGCAAGCTATAGAAAGGGGAAATGTCCCACGGAACTTAATGTCTGAGGTGCACTATGTTGGAGCAGATTTGCCAGCTGTCCCGCGAGGCGGGTACGGCGATCATGGCGGTATATCATGGTGAACAACCGCTTGATGTGGCGCAGAAAAAAGATGATTCACCGGTGACTGCCGCGGATTTGGCCGCGCACCATATTATCAAACGAGGTCTGGCGGCACTGACGCCGGAGATCCCACTGCTCTCAGAGGAAGACCCTCCTGCCTGGGAAGTCCGCCGTAACTGGACGCGTTACTGGCTGGTCGATCCGTTGGACGGTACCAAAGAGTTTTTAAACCGTAACGGTGAGTTCACGGTCAATATCGCGCTGATCGAAGAGGGTGAGGCGGTAATGGGAGTGGTCTATGCTCCGGCGATGGACGTGCTGTATCTGGCCGAACGCGGCAAGGCCTGGAAGGAAGAGGGGGGCCGACGTCGTGAGATTAGCGTCAGTAATGCCGAGCTACCGTTGGTAGTGGTCAGCCGCTCTCATAGTGATGAGGAATTACAGGATTATCTGCAACAGTTGGGCGCACACCAAACCATCTCTGTAGGTTCGTCACTGAAGTTCTGCCTGGTGGCGGAAGGGCGGGCGCAGCTTTACCCACGGTTTGGGCCAACCAATATCTGGGATACGGCGGCAGGGCACGCGGTAGCGGTAGCAGCCGGGGCTCAGATCCACGATTGGCAGGGCAAGCCGCTGTTATACACCCCGCGTGAGTCTTTCCTGAACCCTGGCTTTAGGGTTTCTCTGTTTTAGGCTGCGCACCGCGTATCGCCGTGCGGGACGCCGTTTAAGCGCTATTTCAGCAACTGGTGCAGCATCTCCATCACCTGCTGCACCTCTTGCGGCGTCAGTGCGCCATCTTTGGCAAACTGGATCTTGCCTTCTTTATCGAGCACCACAATTGCCGAGCCTTTTGGTTGCAGGTCCCAGGCTTTTTTGACGTTGCCATTACTGTCGACAATGAACTGCGACCAAGGGAACTCTTTCTTGCTGTCTTCAATACTGTTACGCACAAAGATGGCGGTGCCGATGATGGCGTCGTCGGTATTGACGATGGTCGTCGTTTGGTAACGATCGTGCGGTAGCTTAGCGGCTTTGATGGCTTCAATCAGCGGATCGTTGAGCTCTTTGGCCGAAGTGCGGCCAGCAATATGTTGCACCACTCGCACTTTTCCACTGAGCTGCGCGCTATTCCAACCTTTGTAGCTAAACTTATTATCAACATAGTCCAACTCACCTTTATCGCTGACGCCGATAGGTGCCACGCGCTGGTGGAGCTGAAGGTTGTGAGCAGAGGCCAACATCGGGGCCAACAGCAGCGATATTATCAGCATGCTATTTTTCATGCGTTCTCCTGCAGAGGGAAATAAGTCTCAATATGACTCAAGGTGATTAAAGCATAGGTGCTCATCCGAGGTCTGTCCTGTTAACCGGATCGCAGTTTTTCCTTCTGGCGACAATTACGCGCTTTTTGAATAGATATACTGCAAAGGTTATAAATAGGTATACACAATTCTGTCAGAAAGTGTAAATCCAGGATAGAAATCCAGGCGAAGTTGAACGAAATGGTCTTTACTCAGTCTACTAGAAAGCAATCAAGTTGCGCTCCGAATGTCGAGGTGGCCACTTTGGCCGCTCGCTGAGCGCATGGATCCAATGGGAGGAGAGTAACAACTATGAGAATCTTCCAGCGTTATAACCCACTGAAAGTGGCTACGTATGTAAAAACCCTGTTCCGGGGGCGGCTGTACATCAAGGATGTGGGGGCGTTCGAATTCGACAAGGGGAAAATCCTGTTGCCGAAGGTTCGTGACAAACGCCACTTCAATGTGATGTCAGAAGTTAACCGGCAGGTGTTGTTACTGCAGGCCGAAATGGGCTAAAGCGCGATGTATGGAGTACCTGCAAAGCAAAGTAACTGCGGCCCCTTAGGGGCCGCTAATGTTTCTACCGCAGGAGAATTTAGGCCTGAGGTGTTTCATCTGGGGCTTTTGGTAGCACTGTGATCGGTTTGTCGACCAGCCTGGTGACCAATAGCTGATCAATTTTGTAGCTGTCGATATCGACCACTTCAAACTTGTACCCGGCATATTTTACAAAGTCGGTACGTTTCGGGATTTTGCGCAGCATATACATCATAAAGCCGCCAATGGTTTCGTAGTTGCCAGCCTGTGGGAACTCATCGATATGCAGTACACGCATCACGTCTTCGATTGGCGTCCCACCTTCAATCAGCCACGAGTTCTCATCACGCGTCACGATCTGCTCTTCCTGACCTTGGCCTACCAGGTCCCCCATCAGCGTGGTCATCACATCGTTCAGCGTAATAATCCCGACCACCAAAGCATATTCATTGAGGATCACCGCAAAGTCCTCACCGGCGGTTTTAAAGCTTTCCAGCGCTTCTGACAGGGTTAGAGTATCCGGCACGATCAGCGCCGAGCGGATCTGCACACCGCTGCTCAGTACCAGGCTCTGGTTGCCCAAAACGCGGTTCAGCAGGTCTTTGGAGTCAACATAGCCAACGACCTGATCGATATGGCCGTCGCACACCAGGAACTTGGAATGCGGGTGAGTGGAGATCTTTTCTTTAATACTGTCTTCGCTTTCCCGCAGGTCGAAGTAAATCACGCTTTCGCGGGACGTCATTGAAGAGGGCACGGTGCGCGATTCCAACTCGAAGACGTTTTCAATCAGCTCATGTTCCTGTTTGCGCAGTACCCCGGCCAGCGCGCCAGCTTCCACCACCGCGTAAATATCTTCGGAGGTGATGTCGTCTTTACGCATCATCGGCAGCTTGAACATGCGGAAAATCAGGTTGGCCATGCCGTTGAAGAACCAGACCAGCGGGCGGAACAGCATGATCGAGAAACGCATCGGGTTGATGATCCGGACGGCAACCGTCTCTGGTGCAATCATACCGATGCGCTTCGGCGTTAAATCCGCGAACAGGATGAACATGCTGGTCACCATCACAAACGAGCACATAAAGCTTACCTGTTCGGAAATCTCGGGTGACAGAAAACGGTCGAAAATCAATTTGAAACTGGGGGAGAAGGCTGCATCGCCAACGATACCGCCGAGGATGGCCACGGCGTTGAGGCCGATTTGCACCACGGTAAAGAAAATACCCGGGGTTTCCTGCAGCTTAAGGACCCTGGCGGCATTGATGTTACCTTCATCAGCCATCAGTTTGAGTTTGATCTTGCGTGACGCAGCCAGAGAGATTTCTGAAAGCGAGAAAAACGCACTCACTGCGATCAGAAAAAGAATCAGTAAAATACTGTTTAACATAGTCTATCCATTCGTACCGACGGGATGTCGGCGATCTTTCGGAGGGGTAATACCGTTTAAAAAGGTGGATCCAAGGTGCGTTATATCACGCGCCCACAAAAGCGGGCCGCAAACGCGGCCCAACACAGTATAGCAGTTGCCCCGTGAGGGCCGCCAGTGGTTAAAAATTAACAGCTTAACCCTGTGGAGGCAGGCACACCCCAATGCCGCCCAGGCCACAATAGCCGCCTGGATTCTTATGCAGGTATTGTTGGTGGTCATCTTCTGCATAGTAGAAAGGCAGTGCCGGTGCGATTTCGGTGGTGATGGTGCGCTGATCGCCCGCTTTATCCATCGCCTGTTGGAATGCTTGCAGGCTTTGCTCCGCTTCGGCCTGTTGTTCTGCATCCAGGTAGTAAATAGCAGAGCGGTATTGGGTACCGATATCCCCGCCCTGACGCATGCCCTGCGCAGGATCGTGGTTTTCCCAGAATACCTGTAACAGTTGGCGATAGCTGATGACCTGCGGGTCAAAGACTACGCGTACCACTTCGGCATGCCCAGTCTGGCCGCTGCATACCTCCCGATAGGTTGGATTTGGCGTATAGCCACCGCTGTAACCTGCGGCAGTGCTATAAATCCCCGGCTGTTGCCAAAACAGGCGTTCAACGCCCCAAAAGCAGCCCATGCCGAAGATGGCCGTTGCCATCCCCTCGGGTACGAAGGTCATGGAATGGCCGGTCACCTCGTTAAGCGCAGCGACGGGCATTGGCGTTGTACGGCCAGGAAGCGCACTTGCCTTATCGATGTTGTGAGACTTATCAAAAGATTGCATCATGTTTGACTCCCATTGCCATAATAAGAATTAGCCTAATAGGGACGCGTGTCAGTTGTAACTGGCCGCTTCTTTGCCCACAATAAGCCCTATCTAAGGTTTATGTATCAGCTTAACGCAGTATTTTGAGCGCCAAAAGCTAAGAATGCGTCTTGTTTTCGGTAACGGTCGATGCCGCATGGGCAGCGTCTGGGATCTAAAGGTAAGGGGGGCAGTCTGATAGCGCAGCACCGCCCCAGCACCAGAGCAAAGGTACTGACAGGACAGAAAAATCAATTAAGGAGCACCTGTGCCACGATATCGTGTCCTTTGCATGTTATGTGCGCTATTCGTTACGCCGTCGGTGTTAGCAGCGAATGTGCGGCTGCAGGTTGACGGCCTGAGTGGGGATTTGGAGCGCAACGTTCGTGTGCGCCTTTCGGCGATCACGCCGGAAGAGGTTAATGCCGAAGGGCGTTTTCGCGCTCGGGTGGATGCTGCCATCCGCCTGGGGTTGCGGCCGTTGGGCTATTATCAGCCTACGATTGAATTCACCTTTGATGATAACCCGAAGCTTTCGCGGCCGGTATTGATCGCCAAGGTCGATCCGGGTGAACCGGTGCGTATTGCAGGTGTGGATATCCAGCTGCAAGGCGGGGCCAGAACCGACGAAGATTACCTGAATCTGGTCAGAACCGATCGCCCAACGATTGGCGAGATCCTCAACCATGGTCAGTTCGACAGTTTTAAAAGTTCGCTGACCAACCTGGCGCTGCGTAAAGGCTATTTTGATGCTCAAATGCTCAAGAGCCAACTTGGCGTGGCGGAAGAGTTGCATAAGGCGTTCTGGGACATTGATTTCGACAGTGGTGAGCGCTATCACTTCGGCAAAGTGATTTTCAAGGGCTCGCAAATCCGCGAGGACTATCTGCAAAATCTGCTTCCCTTCCATCAGGGGGATTATTACAGTTCGAACGATCTTGCCGAACTTAACCGCCGTTTATCTGCCACCAACTGGTTCAACTCGGTGGTGGTGTCTCCAGACTTTACCGACTCTAAAGAGAGCAAGATCCTGCCGTTAGATGCGGTGGTGACGCCACGAAGCAGCAATATCGTGGAGCTAGGTGGTGGTTTTTCTACCGACATTGGCCCGCGTGTACGGGGAACCTGGCGTAAGCCCTGGCTGAACGATCGGGGCCACAGCCTGACCACCACCGCCAGTATTTCCGCGCCAGAGCAGCAGTTGGATCTGACCTACAAAATCCCGTTGCTGCGTAGCCCGCTGGAACAGTATTACCTGTTGCAGGCCGGTTTCAAACGTACGGACCTGAACGATACTCAATCTGACAGTACCAAGGTCGTGGCTTCTCGTAACTGGGATCTTTCCAGCGGTTGGCAGCGTGCGATCAACCTCAGTTGGCGTCTGGACCACTTTACCCAAGGTACCGTCACCAATACCACCATGCTGCTTTATCCTGGTGTGTCCATCAACCGTACGCGTTCACGCGGTGGCCTGATGCCGGTATGGGGCGATAGCCAGCGCTACTCCATTGACGTGTCGGATACCACTTGGGGCTCCGGGGTCGATTTTGCGCTACTGCAGGCGCAGAACGTCTGGATCCGCACCTTGGGCGAGAAAAACCGCTTTGTGGTCCGTGGCCAGGTCGGCTGGATCGAAACCAACGATTTTGACAAGGTGCCGCCGGATTTGCGCTTCTTCGCCGGTGGCGATCGCAGTATCCGTGGTTATAAATTCCAGGGCATTTCCCCGCGTGGAGATGATGGCAAGCTGACCGGTGCCTCTAAAATGGTGACGGGGTCGCTTGAGTATCAATATAACGTCACCGGCCGTTGGTGGGGGGCGATGTTTGTGGATTCCGGGCAGGCGGTCAATAAATTCTCAGACAGCGATTTCAAGACGGGGGCGGGCGTCGGCGTGCGCTGGCAGTCGCCGGTAGGGCCGGTGAAACTGGATATCGCCGCGCCGGTTGGGGATAAAGAGACCCACGGCCTACAGTTTTATATCGGTTTGGGGCCTGAACTATGAGCCTGATAAAAAAGATTTGTCTGGGATTTTTGATCCTGCTGTTGCTGCTGATCGGCACGTTGGCGTTTTTGCTTGGCACCACGACCGGCTTGCATATGGTAATCAACGGGGCTGCCCGCTGGGTACCCGGGTTAGAAATTGCGGAGGTCAGTGGTGGCTGGCGCGATCTGACCCTGAAAGGCGTGAAGTATCAGATGCCGGGCGTGGCGGTTAACGCCGGGCAGTTCCATCTCTCGCTCGATCTCTCCTGTTTTAAACGCAGTTCATTGTGTGTCAATGCGCTGACCGCACAGGATGTTGATGTGGTGGTGAAAACCGCCGAAATGGCGCCTTCTGCGCCGGTTGAGGAAAGCAGCGAACCGATCGGCGATCTCAGCACGCCTTATCCCATTACCCTGCGTAAGCTGGCGTTGAATAACGTCAAGGTTACCGTGGACGACACGGCGATCTCGCTGGGGGAATTCAGCACTGGCGCACAGTGGCAGGAACGTGCGTTGACGTTGATGCCAACTACGGTTCGCGCTTTGCTGGTCGCCTTGCCAAAAACGCCGGTCAATCCTTTACCGGAAGCGCTGCAGCCAACTGCGGAGAAAGTGGCGGACAAGTTGGCAGAGAAAACGCCGGTTGTGCCAGCATTGGTGCCACCGCCAGTGGAAGAGAAACCGTTGGGCGAAACCCTGAAGGCGCTGTTTGCCAAACCGCTGCTGCCGGATCTGCCAGAAATTCGTCTGCCGCTTGATATTACCGTTGAGGAAATCAACGGCGAGCAACTACATCTGACCGGGGACACTGAGGTGTCGATCACCCGCTTGCAGCTGCAGGCCAGCACCAAAGATCAGCACATTCAGTTGGATCGCTTTGACGTGAGATCGCCGCAAGGCATGATTTCCGCCAAAGGGCAGGCAACGCTGACCGGCAGTTGGCCGGTGGAGATGGTGGCCAACAGCACGCTGAATATCGATCCGCTGAAAGGCGAGAAGATGAAGCTGAATGTGTCTGGTGGGCTTCGTGAAGAGCTGAAAGTAGCGCTTAACCTGTCTGGCCCTGTTGGTGCGCAGCTGGATGTGCAAACCCAGTTGGCAGAGGTGGGGTTGCCCTTGGCGTTGACGCTGCAAAGCAAACAGCTGAAATGGCCGCTGACCGGCGAGGCGCAGTATCAGGTTAATGACTTCCGCCTGCGCTTTAACGGCAAGGCCGCAGATTATGCGTTATCTAGCCGCGCCAATTTCAAAGGCCAGGATCTGCCACCGGCAGTGCTACAGCTGGATGGTAAAGGTAATCTTGAACAGTTCAGGCTCGAGCGCTTGCGGTTGGTTGCGCTGGAGGGGAATACCGATCTGACGGCGCTGGTGGACTGGAGTAAAGCGATCAGTTGGACATCACAACTGACGCTTTCAGGCATTAATACCGCCAAGCAATGGCCGGAATGGCCAGCGCGCTTGGAAGGGAAAATCACTACTCGTGGCAGCCTGCACGGCGGCAGTTGGCAATTACAGGTACCGGTGCTGCAGCTTGACGGCAATGTGAAACAAAACAAGGTATCGGCACGTGGTTCCCTGCGTGGCAATGCGGCCGGGCAGTGGACGATCCCAGGTATCGATCTGGCGTTAGGGCGCAATACGCTCAACGTCAAAGGCCAGTTGGATGAGAAAAGCTGGGTGCTGGATGCCAATGTTGATGCAGCACATCTCGATGGCGCTTTGCCTGGCCTTGCTGGGAATGTCCGCGGGCAGTTGAAGCTGCGCGGGAATATGCAGGCACCACAGTTATTGGCAGACCTGACCGCGACAGGCCTGCAATGGCAGGCGCTGCACATCAATCGGATTAAGGTCAACGGCGATGTCCGTTCCAGCGATCAGATCCAGGGGCAGCTGGCGGTACGGGTTGAACAGCTCAAACAGGATACGTTGCAGGTCAATCTGTTGACGTTGGATGCCAAAGGCAGCGAGCGCCAACATCGGTTGCAATTGAACATCGATGGCAAGCCAGTCTCCGGGCAATTGGCGCTGGAGGGCAGCTTTGATCGCCAGCAACAACGCTGGCGAGGCAACCTGAACAACACTCGCTTTGATACGCCGGTAGGCGAATGGCGTCTTAGCCGTGCCATCGCGTTGGATTACCTGAATACGCAACAGAAGATCAGCGTAGGACCGCATTGCTGGGTGAACCCGAATGCCGAGCTGTGCGTTCCTAGAACCATCGAGGCGGGGGCCAGCGGCCAGGCCAGCGTAGTACTCAACCGCTTTGACCTGGCGATGATCAAACCGTTCCTCGGGCCGGATACCTCCATGAACGGGGTCTTTACTGGTCGAGCTGACGTGAGTTGGCAACCGGGGGGCGCATTGCCACAGGCGAAGGTTTCACTAGTGGGCAAAGGGGTGAAAGTGGTGCAGCAGGTGCAAGGCAACGCATTGCCGATTGCCTTTGACACGCTAAACCTCAATGCAGGTCTGAACAATGGCCGGGCGCAGGCAGACTGGCTGATCAAGCTGACCAATAACGGCCAGTTTAACGGCAACGTTCAGATCGCCGATCCGCAGGTACGCCGCACTATCAGCGGCAACGTAAATATCACCAATGTGTCGCTGGCGCTGCTTAACCCGATACTGACGCAGGGCGAGAAAGCTGCGGGGATGCTGAATGCCAACCTGCAATTAGGCGGTAATGCGCAGAACCCCCTGGTGTTTGGCCGTCTGGCGTTGGATAAGGTGGCGATCGTTGGCCACTGGATGCCGTTTGATATGACCGAAGGCCGCCTGGCGATGAACTTCAACGGGATGACCTCGACCCTGGAGGGATTGCTGGCGACCACTCATGGGCAGCTCAACCTTGCCGGGGATGCCGACTGGCGGGATATCAATGCCTGGCGTGCACGTATTGCAGCCAAGGGCGATCGGCTACGGGTGACCCTGCCGCCAATGATACGTATTGATGTTTCGCCGGATGTGGTATTTGAAGCCACGCCGCAGCTGTTCTCACTCAACGGTAGCGTAGCTATCCCTTGGGCGCGCATCACGGTGCAGGAGCTACCAGAAAGTGCGGTCGGAGTTTCTCCTGATGAAGTGATGTTGAATAACCAGCTCAAGCCGATCCAACCGGCGACGGCAGGGATCCCAATCAACAGTAACCTGACGATCCGCGTGGGTAACGACGTGCGTCTGGATGCATTTGGTCTGAAAGCCAGCCTGCGTGGCGATCTGCGTGTGGCACAGGACCGAAATGGTCTGGGGGTGCATGGCCAGATTAATATTCCATCGGGGCGCTTCCATGCTTATGGTCAGGATCTGCTCGTGCGCAAAGGCCAACTGATCTTCTCTGGGCCACCGGATCAACCGCTGCTGAATATTGAGGCGATCCGTAATCCGGACGCCACGGAAAATGATGTGACCGCCGGTGTCCGCGTGACCGGCATGGCCGATGCGCCAAGGCTGGAAGTGTTCTCCGATCCGGTCATGTCTCAGCAAGAAGCGCTGTCTTACCTGCTGCGCGGCCAGGGATTAGGGGCTGGCGGTGCCGATGGCAACGCCATGACCTCAATGTTAATTGGCATGGGGGTTGCACAAAGTGGTCAACTTGTGGGTAAAATCGGCGAGGCGTTTGGCGTAAGTAATCTGGCCCTGGATACCGAGGGAGTTGGCGACAGCTCTCAGGTAGTGGTGAGCGGCTATGTCCTCCCTGGCTTACAAGTAAAATATGGGGTGGGGATCTTCGACTCATTGGCCACGCTGACGTTGCGATACCGCCTGATGCCTAGGTTGTATCTGGAAGCGGTGTCTGGTCTCGACCAGGCACTGGATGTGCTCTATCAGTTTGAGTTTTAGCTATGCGAATAATTGTCTACGGCAGTTTACGACGCAAACAGGGAAACAGCCATTGGATGACCAACGCCCAATGGTTGGGTGAACATGAGTTAGAAGGCTACCAGCTGTATAATCTGGGCCACTACCCGGCGGCGATCCCTGGAGAGGGCACGGTACACTGCGAAGTGTATCGTATTAACTCATCGATTCTGGCCGAGCTGGACGAGTTGAAAAGCAATACCAAAGACTACAAGCGCGAGCTGATCCGTACGCCTTATGGCAGTGCGTGGATCTACCTGTATAGACACAGCGTGGACGGTTTCCCGCGGATTGAAAGCGGTGACTGGCTGAAGCGTCTTGACGAAAAGCAGTAAAAAAAAACACCGCTCATTTGGGCGGTGTTTTTTTATCAGTTCGGGCGAGACTTACTTCTTGGCGCGCTCGAAAGAGGCAACGATCTCAGCTTTGGCTGCGGCAGCGTCTGCCCAACCTTCTACTTTGACCCATTTGCCTTTTTCCAGATCTTTGTAGTGTTCAAAGAAGTGGCTGATCTGCGCTTTCAGCAGTTCTGGCAGGTCGTTCACATCTTTAATGTGATCGTACTCTTTGGTCAGTTTGCTGTGCGGTACGGCAATCAGTTTGGCATCTTCACCGGCTTCGTCGGTCATTTTCAGCACGCCAACTGGGCGGCAGCGGATCACAGAGCCTGGTTGCAGTGGGTATGGGGTCGGCACCAACACGTCTACCGGATCACCATCCAGTGACAGGGTGTGGTTGATGTAACCGTAGTTGCACGGGTAGAACATCGCCGTGGACATGAAACGGTCAACGAACAGCGAGCCGGTTTCCTTGTCGATTTCGTATTTGATTGGATCGGCGTTAGCCGGGATTTCGATAACTACGTAGATGTCTTCTGGCAGGTCTTTGCCAGCAGGGACCAGGTTCAAGCTCATGTCGGTTTCCTTTAATCAAACCAGAAATGGAGTGGCGGCTATTATAGCGGAGTCTTTTGTGATTTCCCGCCCTTTTCATCATTGAGCTGCTGCCTGGTCGATAACAGCAACTTTTCCAGATTAATCCCTTAATGATTGAAGTTTACTCCCCGCCTGCCGATAACTTCCTCAAATAATAACGGTCCAGCAGCTAGCTGAGCCTGCCTTCTTGCCTCCTCTACATCTGAAGCTACTTTTTTCTAAAGCCGGGAAACACTCATGTTAAAGAAGATCACCGTTAAGGCCGGGCTGATTGCCCTGTTGAGCCTGATGACGTTGCTGTTGATTGTTGTCAGTATCATCGGGGTTAAAGCCATTAACGACGGAACACGTTCGCTACAGACTCTGAACCAGATCCTGGGGGAAGAACTGGGTTCGTTGGCCAACAGTTCCAACCTGGCGCTACGGGCCAGAACGGCGGCCTCGCTTGCAGTACGCCAGCGCGAGATTGGTCAAATTGAGGTTGCTGACGCCTCGGTGGGGCGTATTTATGGCTATCTGGAACAGTCGAAAAAGGAAATGGCACGCTTTGTCGACGTGGGAACGGTGACCGAACGGGGTCGCCAATTCTCAATGCGGATGCAGGAGAGCTATCGCGCCTATCTGGAGCAAGGCATTGCGCCCATGGCGGCAGCGATAAAGGCGGGGAAGTTGGATGACTATTACGCCATTCAAGAAAATCATATCTCTAAGCTGAGCATTGCTTTTGAAGCCGACCTCAGTGAGTTCCGCGCGTTTGCCATGGAGATTGGCCAGCAGCATGCGCATGAGGCAGAAAGTAATGCCAGCACCAAGATTATCCTGATCGTAGCGGCTGGGCTGCTCAGCGTGTTACTGGCGGTGCTGGCCTGGTTTGCTATGCGTGTGATCTTGCTGCGCCCGTTAGATGAGTCGATCGTCCAATTGGAGCATATCGCCGCCGGAGATCTGACCCACGAAATCAGCGGTGAAGGTGATACCGAAATGGGGCGCTTGGTGAGTGCCATGCAGCGTATGCAGCAGTCGCTGGTGATGTCGGTCAGTAAGGTCCGCGATGCCAGCAGCCAGATCGATACCGGCTCCCGCGAGTTGGCTGCGGGTAACCTTCATCTGGCGCAGCGTACGGAGGAATCGGCCGCTTCGCTGGAGCAAACCGCAGCCAGCATGGAGCAGTTGACCTCTACGGTGAAAATGAATGCTGAAAACTGTGAACAGGCTAACCAGTTGGCAATGAGCGTCTCCGATATTGCCGAGCAGGGCAGTGACGTGGTCAGCCAGGTGATGAACAAGATGCAGGCCATTACCGATAGCTCCCGACGGATTGCCGACATCATCAGCGTGATGGACGGTATCTCCTTCCAGACTAATATTCTGGCGCTTAACGCGGCGGTAGAGGCGGCACGTGCCGGTGAGCAAGGTCGAGGTTTTGCTGTGGTGGCCGGTGAGGTACGCAGCCTGGCCCAACGTAGTGCGCAATCGGCCAAAGAGATCAAAGGGCTGATCGAAGTGTCACAACACCGCGTGCGGGAAGGTGAACAGATGGCGGCTACGGCGGCGAAGACCATGAACGGAATAACCGGGGAGGTCGGGCGCGTCACGGCGCTGATGCGTGAAATCTCTGCGGCCACTCGCGAGCAAAGCAGTGGTATCGAGCAGGTCAACCAGGCGGTAGTGCAAATGGATCAGGTGGCACAGCAGAATGCGGCGCTGGTGGAAGAGTCAGCGGCGGCAACTCGCTCTTTGGAAGAGCAGGCGCAGCTATTGGCACAGAGTATGGCTGTGTTCAAACTGTGATGTGAAGGGGCGGCATGCCGCCCCTTTTATAGCGTTACTGGTCCGGGAAATCAGCAATAAAGCGTTCGGCGTCTTCTACCATCGATTTGGTGCCGACGAAGAATGGCGCACGTTGGTGCAGTTGTTGCGGCACGATATCCAGAATGCGGTTTTTGCCATCGCTGGCTTTACCCCCGGCCTGTTCAGCCAGGAACGCCATCGGGTTGCATTCATACAGCAGACGCAGCTTGCCCTGTGGGTGGCTGGCGGTGCTTGGGTAGATATAGATGCCGCCTTTGAGCAGGTTACGGTGGAAGTCGGCAACCAGTGAACCGATATAGCGTGAGGTATAAGGGCGCTGGGTGGCTTCATCCTGCTCTTGGCAGTATTTGATGTATTTCTTCACCCCGAGCGGGAACTTGATGTAGTTACCTTCGTTGATGGAATACATATTGGCTTTTTCCGGGAAGCGCACTTTCTCGTGGGAGAGGCAGAACACCCCCAGAGACGGATCGTAGGTGAAGGCATGTACGCCATAACCGGTGGTGTAAACCAGCATGGTGGAGGAGCCATAAACCACATATCCGGCCGCTACCTGTGCATGGCCAGGCTGCAGGAAATCTTCTTCGGTGACTGGCGTGCCAATCGGGGTGATGCGGCGATAGATAGAGAAGATCGTCCCGACCGAGACGTTCACATCAATGTTGGACGAGCCGTCCAACGGATCCATTAGCACCACATACTTGCCATTCTCAGCTCGCTCGCCGTCGAAAATCACGATCTCGTCTTCTTCTTCCGAAGCGATGCCCGCAACTTCACCACGAGCCTTCAACGCGGCTTTCAGCTTTTCGTTCGCGAACAGGTCCAGCTTCATCTGAACTTCGCCCTGAACGTTTGAAATGCCGTTAGTCCCCAAGATATCAACTAAACCCGCCTTGTTGATATCACGGTGAATGATCTTGGCACCCAGTTTGATGGCAGAAAGCAATGAGGTCAGCTCACCGGTGGCGTGAGAGAAGTCGTGTTGTTTCTCGACGATAAATTCGCCTAACGTTTTCATGACACAATCCCTGAATCTACGGATGGATAGCGGCTTGTTAACATACCGCCAACGTTTTCGTCAGCAGTGTAGCCCAAAGCAACTTGCGATTCATAGGCAAATCCATTTCTTCTGAGCGATTCTGAGCGCTAGAATAGGCAGTAAATCGATGCACTAAAATGAGAAACCTAATGCGCATACATATTCTTGGGATCTGCGGCACCTTTATGGGTGGGCTAGCCATGTTGGCTCGTTCACTGGGGCACGAGGTGACCGGTTCAGATGCCAACGTCTATCCTCCGATGAGCACCTTACTGGAAAAGCAGGGGATCGATCTGATCCAGGGTTACGATCCTGCTCAGTTAGATCCGGCTCCGGATCTGGTGATTATCGGCAATGCCATGAGCCGTGGTAATCCGTGCGTAGAAGCGGTATTGGAACAGAGCATTCCTTACATGTCTGGTCCTCAGTGGTTGCATGATTATGTCCTGCGCGATCGCTGGGTGCTGGCGGTAGCGGGAACACACGGTAAAACCACCACTGCCGGGATGGCGACCTGGATCCTGGAAGCCTGCGGCTATCAGCCGGGTTTCGTGATCGGCGGCGTACCGGGTAATTTTGATGTCTCGGCCCGTCTTGGCGGCAGCCCGTTCTTTGTCATCGAAGCCGATGAGTATGACTGTGCCTTCTTCGACAAACGCTCCAAGTTCGTTCATTACTGCCCACGCACGTTGATCATGAACAACCTCGAGTTCGATCATGCCGATATCTTTGACGATCTGAAAGCCATCCAGAAACAGTTCCACCACCTGGTGCGCCTGGTGCCGGGCCAAGGCAAGATCATCCTGCCGGAAAACGATACCCATCTGAAACAGGTGATGGCGATGGGATGCTGGAGCGAACAGGAATGGGTCGGGGAAGGGGGCGCGTGGCGTGCACACAAACTGACGACAGATGCCAGCCATTACGAAGTGTTTCTCAACGGCGAGAAGGTGGGTGAGGTTAACTGGGCGCTGGTGGGCGAACACAACATGCATAATGGCCTGATGGCGATCGCCGCCACCCGCCATGTTGGCGTGCAGCCAGCCGATGCTTGCCGAGCGCTGGGTGACTTTATCAATGCCCGCCGCCGTCTGGAATTGCGTGGTGAAGCCAATGGCGTCACGGTGTATGACGACTTTGCCCATCATCCGACCGCCATTTTGGCTACCTTGGCGGCACTGCGTGGCAAAGTGGGCGGCACCGCACGCATCCTGGCCGTGCTAGAGCCTCGCTCAAACACCATGAAAATGGGGATCAGCAAAAACGATCTGGCGCCCTCACTTGGCCGTGCCGACGAAGTGTTCCTGTTCCAGCCTCACCACATTCCTTGGCAGGTAGCGGAAGTTGCCGAAGCTTGCGTCCAACCCGCGCACTGGAGTGCCGATCTGGATACGCTGGTGGAGATGATTATGAAAACCGCGCAGCCGGGTGACCATATTCTGGTGATGAGCAACGGCGGGTTTGGCGGCATTCATGACAAACTACTGGCAGGGCTGGCTAACAAGGCCGAACCGAAAGAAACCTACTGACGTTTAGCTAAACGGGCGCCGCATGCGGCGACCCTAGCAATATGAGGCCGCTGATGCGGCCTTTTTTACGCCCATAAAAAAGCCCTCGCGAGCGAGGGCAATGGGGTTCGTCGGATAGGACGACGATAATTTCCAAGGTACTAGCGTTTACCTGAGAACTCGGCAGTGGCAGTGACGAGGGTAGTCAGTTCAGTAAACGCGGCCTCGGTTTTTTACTTGTAGATTTCAGCCGTTGCGTGCCAGTTACCATTTTCATAGGCTTCGATCACACGGTAGGCTTTGGCCCCTTGCTGGTCCGCTTTATCAGACAGCGCCTGACGGATATCAGAAGGTGCGCCACCCACGCCGCTAGCGGTAATGGTGCCGACGGACTGCAGATTACTGGCTTGGGCATCAGTGACCAGGTTAGCCGCAGAAGCACCGAAAGAAACGGCAGACAGCAGGCTAAGTGCAACGAGAGTAGTTTTCATGTTCATGATACTTCGATCCTTAATCGTTCAGAGATAACGGCCTGGAAGGGCTTTACAGCGTTTTTTATACTTGAAGGCGGTTATCTGCTTGTTTTTTACCAGAGAGTTGTCGTGCAATGCTCACATCACATCTTGTACTTATTTGTAAATCTCGGCAGTAGCGTGGTAGTTGCCTTCGTTACGAGCTTCGATCACGCGGTAAGCGGTCGCGCCTTGGGCATCGGCTTTGGCAGACAGCGCCTGACGGATATCAGAAGGTGCTGCACCGACGCCGCTCACGGTGATGGTACCGGCAGACTGCAGTTTTTCAGCCTGTGAGGCATCAATGGATTGTGCTGCGAATGCACCGAAAGACAGCATGGACAGCAGGCTAATTGTTGCTACGGTAGTTTTAATTTTCATGATTTATCCTCTTCGTATTCTTTTATCAGTTCCGATGAACTGTGATTTACGTCACGAAAATGAGTATACATCTAGTAACGGTAAAAATTAATAGCTGACTAACAGTTTCTAGTGAAACTTTATTAGGGTGAACGTTACTTTTAATAACCTAATGGAATAAAAAGCGGCGATAAAATACACTTTTGATGTTAAATTTTTGTAATTTCAATGAGCTAAGTGCTTTTAACTAAAAGTGCGGAAACTTCCAGTCACTATCGCTAGCTACATAAAAATGTCATTGATATGTGCTGCAGGTCGGCTTTTTCGAAGATTTAAACGTGGTAGGCAGCGCGGAAGAAGTAAATGAAGGGTTAATAAAGGATGAGCGGCCCGCGACGGAGAGCCGCAGGCTGCGCTGAATGCATCAAAGTTCCTGTTCGAACAAGGAGAGAATGGCTTCAAACAGTTGGCGTGCGGTAAATGAACTGGCCGGAGTGACAAAAATGGTGTCGTCACCGGCAATGGTGCCCAGGATCCCTTCGGATTTGCCCAGTGAGTCCAACAGGCGGGCAATCAGCTGCGCCGCACCAGGGCTGGTATGGATCACCACCACCGCGTCGTTATGGTCCACGTCCAGCACCAGATTCTTGAGCGGGCTGGTGGTGGTTGGGACACCAAGTTCGGCCGGGAGGCAGTACACCATTTCCATTTTTGCATTACGCGTGCGTACCGCTCCGAACTTGGTCAGCATGCGCGATACCTTGGACTGGTTAATGTTCTCGAAGCCTTCTTCTTGCAGCGCCAAAACGATCTCGCCTTGAGAACTGAATTTTTCTTCTTTCAATAACGCCTTAAACGCCTTGATCAGATCTTCCTGCTTTGCGGGATTACGCATTTTGCACCGTGGAATGTTGGTAATAGAGTTGATTATTATGCATATAAATGCATTTTTATGCAATATGGGGGCCGTCTGGAAAATCAAAAATGCCCAGACAGAAAGGCAAGAGCGCGATTTTAACAAAATCCGTTGCTCATGAATATGCCCTTTCGGTGCGGGAAGCGAGTCAGCTCTCCGGTAACGAAAATGTTATTAAAATGATGTTGTTCTGATGTTACGTAAGGGTGTAATGTAACCGCCGGTTAACGCGATCGTGAAAAGCTTGGCACTATTTTCGATTAGTGTGCGCTATGCCCTTAATGCATAAGCTATTTACTTTAAAATGCTCGCAACATCGGCCATTTTATTGCGCCAGATCTAAAACCGACTGTTAAGAGGTTGTTTTTAAAGGCGTGATAAATTAAGGTCCGTGACCAAAGAATTCACGGCGCTTTTATATTTAAGACAATAAAGGAGTATAGGATGAAAGTTGCAGTTCTCGGTGCTGCTGGCGGTATTGGCCAGGCCCTCGCCCTTCTACTCAAGACCCAGCTTCCTTCAGGTTCTGAACTCTCCCTCTACGACATTGCCCCTGTTACCCCAGGCGTTGCCGTTGACTTAAGCCACATCCCAACCGCAGTTAAAATCAAAGGCTTCAGTGGCGAAGATGCAACCCCTGCGCTGCACGGTGCGGACGTGGTGCTGATTTCTGCTGGCGTTGCGCGTAAACCAGGGATGGATCGTTCCGATCTGTTCAACGTTAACGCTGGCATCGTACGTAACCTGATTGAGCAAGTGGCCAAAACCTGCCCGAAAGCCTGCATCGGTATCATCACCAACCCGGTGAATACCACGGTGGCCATTGCGGCAGAAGTGTTGAAGAAAGCGGGTGTGTACGACAAAAACAAACTGTTTGGCATCACATCGCTAGACATCATCCGTTCCAACACCTTCGTCGCGGAACTGAAAGGCAAACAACCGGAAGAACTGAACGTACCGGTGATTGGCGGCCACTCAGGCGTGACCATCTTGCCTCTGCTGTCGCAGATCCCAGGCGTAAGCTTTAGCGATCAGGAAGTGGCTGATTTGACCAAACGTATCCAGAACGCGGGTACCGAAGTGGTTGAAGCCAAAGCCGGTGGCGGCTCTGCAACCTTGTCTATGGGCCAGGCTGCTGCACGTTTTGGCCTCTCTCTGGTGCGTGCGTTGAGCGGTGAGAAAGGCGTAGTGGAATGTGCCTATGTTGAAGGGGATGGCAAATATGCCCGCTTCTTTGCACAGCCACTGCTACTGGGTAAAAACGGTATCGAAGAGCGTAAAGACATCGGTACTCTGAGCGCCTTCGAGCAAAAAGCGCTGAGCGAAATGCTGGACGTACTGCACAAAGATATCGAACTGGGCGAGAAGTTTATCAACAACTGATCCCTCAGTATGTGATGTTTTGATAAGCCGCCGGGCCGAATCCGGCGGCTTTCTTATGTTTATCATGATTTGATTCGACTTTTCCGATCTCGCAGATGATGGGTAAGCGGATCAAAATACCTGCTCGGCCAGATCTCTGCCGGGTGTACGTTCAGTGCATCAGCAATCAACCACTCTCCCTTGGGCCAAGGACGTGACAGCGCGTTGGCCAACGTCGATGAACTTAGCCCTGCCCCCCGTGAAACCGCTGCCAGAGTGGTACCTCTCTTCTTCAAAGCCGCGATGACGTCTGCTGGATGCCAATCTGGGTCCCGTGAATTCATATTTTCATTCCTTTTTTGATTAGAGAAAGTTCTGTTAGTGGTATAACTAACAGGTCAGTATTAATCGTTTGAACAACGTGAAGCGTTTATTCAGAAACTAGGATACCACCAAGTTTCCCAAAAATACCTTATGGTTTCTGAAAAATTTGTCTTGCCACACTATTGTCCCGAGATCATGGCTATGAAAAACGAGTGGTTTGCTGCCAAGGAGCTGATAGGCATCGCAGGATTACCGTCCTCTACACAGGGAATCAATCTGATGGCCCGGCGCGAAAATTGGCTCAGCCGTCGCCGCAAAGGCGTGCAAGGCAAGGCGCTGGAATATCATATCGACAGCTTGCCAACCGGCGTCAAAAATCTGCTGGTAATGCGCGAAGAGCCTGCGATCTACGAGGCCGGGCGTCAGGACCCACTTGCCGTGTGGGTTGAATACTATTACCAACTTTCAGACAGTGAGCGTGGCAAAGTGATGGCGTTTTTGATGCGCGAAGGTATGGATAGCCTGCTGACCTGGATTGCTGAAAAAAATAAGCAGTGAGTCATTCCTCAACTGACCTGCGCTACATAGGGGCGCTGTATGCTGCGCCCAACAAGTTACTTTCTGCACCGCCTCTGTGTTTCCCTTTCCTTGTTTGATAAACATTTCTTGAGTATTTCGCCAAATTTTTGGTTATTGGCAGCGGTCTGGTTAATGTTATAACTAACTCATTGGCATTAGTTGTTCATGCAACTGGAAGGTCTGATAAGTCAGTTAGAGGCAACGCCGAGATCAAGGAGCGGGAATGGACAAGGAGTGGTTTACTGCCAACGAACTGAAAGAGAAGGGCGAATTGGGCAGCTCCCCGCAAGGGATCAATAAGCGAGCACGTGAGCAAAACTGGCGATGGCAGCGGCGTTTTGGCAAGCAGGGGGTGACTAAGGAGTATCATATCAGCAGCCTGCCCCTCTCGACTCAAAACGAGTTGTATCCCCAGAGATATCCCCTTGCCGCAGAGGAACCGGCGGCTTATACCGTTTCCCGTGATGGCGTTCCTTGGGCACGTTTGCAGAGCTATCTGACGGGTATGAAACCAGAAGAATACGCGGTTTTATTGAGTTTTCTGGCGAAGAATGGGGCTGCGGGGCTACTGGATCTCATTAGCAAGGCAAATAAATAGGCCTGTAAAACAGGCCTGTTTGAATATTAAGAAACTTAAATTTCTTAAAAGTCTCGTTGAACCGCCAGATGCGCTAATCCTTCCAGTGCGGTTCGATAAGGAGAGTCTGGCAAAATCTGCAATGCGGCGATCGCCTTATCCGCTTCTTCTTCTGCGCGCTGACGTGTATAGGTGAGTGAACCACACTCCTGCATGGTAGCCAGAACCGGCTCCAGCAGATGGCGGCCATTCCCCTGTTCAATCGCGCCACGGATCATCGCAGATTGCTCGGCATTGCCATTATGCATCGCATGCAACAACGGCAGCGTCGGCTTGCCCTCGTTCAAATCATCGCCGGTATTTTTACCCAGGGTCACGCCGTCTGCACTGTAGTCCAGCAGATCGTCGATCAGTTGGAATGCCGTACCAAGATAGCGGCCATAGTCTTGCAGCGCCTGCTCTTCGGCCGGGTTAGCCTCGGAGAGGATGGCTGATGACTGGGCTGCCGCTTCAAACAGACGAGCGGTTTTGCTGTAGATGACCCGCATATAGTTTTCTTCACTGATATTCGGATCGTTGACGTTCATCAACTGCAGCACTTCACCTTCGGCGATTACGTTGACCGCTTCGGACATGACTGCCAGCACGCGCAGCGATTCCAGGCTGGTCATCATCTGGAAAGCACGCGTATAAATGAAATCACCCACTAGCACGCTGGCAGCATTGCCAAACGCCGCGTTGGCAGTCGCCTTGCCACGGCGCATGTCGGACTCATCCACCACGTCATCATGCAACAGGGTAGCGGTATGGATGAACTCTATCAGGGCTGCGACGGCAATGTGTTTATCACCTTGATAGTGCAAGGCCCGTGCCGCCAGAACGGCGATCATCGGGCGAATGCGCTTACCGCCACCGCTGATAATGTAATAGCCAAGTTGATTGATGAGCGTGACATCAGAATTCAACTGTTCGAGAATTGTTGCGTTCACGGCCGCCATATCTTGCGCGGTTAACTCAGTAATTTGTTCTAGGTTCATTGTATTTTTTTCAGCTGTGTTTCTGTTGACCGCGATGAGAACGCTGCTCACATCGGTACATGGCGGTAACTGTCCTGTTGATTGTACTTGAAAATCGGCGCAGATAAACGTTGTGAGAGAAACTGTGTTTTTTTTCTTCTTTTTTCACCTTCTGGCCCTAATCTGCTCTTGTCATATGCGGGATTATTGCGTAGAATTCGCGCCCTATTGTGAATATTTATAGCGCGCTCTGTACTGAACAGTTGGGCACGCGGAAAGCGGAGTTTTATATGTACGCGGTTTTCCAAAGTGGTGGTAAACAACACCGAGTAAGCGAAGGTCAGACCGTTCGCTTGGAAAAGCTGGACATCGCAACTGGTGAAGCGGTTGAGTTTGACCAGATTCTGATGATCGCTAATGGCGAAGATATCAAAATCGGCGTTCCTTTCGTCGATGGCGGTAAGATCAAAGCTGAAGTGGTTGCTCACGGTCGTGGCGAAAAGATCAAGATTGTTAAGTTTCGTCGTCGTAAGCACTATCGTAAGCAGCAAGGTCACCGTCAGTGGTTCACTGATGTTAAAATCACCGGCATCAGCGCTTAAGTTAGGAGAGCGGATTAATGGCACACAAAAAGGCTGGCGGCTCGACTCGTAACGGTCGCGATTCAGAAGCTAAACGTCTGGGCGTAAAACGCTTTGGCGGCGAAGCAGTACTGGCAGGCAGCATCATCGTTCGTCAGCGCGGCACCAAATTCCACGCTGGTACCAACGTGGGTTGCGGCAAAGACCACACTCTGTTTGCTTTGAAAGACGGTAAAGTCAAATTCGAAGTTAAAGGCCCGAGCAATCGTAAATTTATCAGCATCGAAGCTGAATAATTTTTCGAGCCTTACGAAATAGATGTTAAGCCCCGCAATTCGTTGCGGGGCTTTTTACATTTATAGATTGCTTGTGCCTGGCGGCACAACGCACAGACAGTGAGAAGATGGAAAAAAAACAGCAGGCTGGCGTTGGTATTTTTCTGGCGGTCACCACAGCGGTTTGCTGGGGCGCGCTGCCTATCGCAATGAAAGAAGTGCTGGAAGTGATGGAGCCGTTTACCATCGTCTGGTATCGCTTTACGATTGCCGCCATCGGCCTGGGGATGATCCTGGCAGTGCGCGGGCGTTTACCCCCGGTGAAAATGTTCCGTCAACCCCGCTGGTTGCTGTTGCTGGCGATCGCCACTGCCGGGTTGTTGGGCAACTTTGTCTTCTTCAGCTCTTCGCTGCAATATTTGAGTCCGACGGCCTCGCAGGTTATCGGCCAACTCTCGCCGGTGGGCATGATGTTCGCCAGCGTATTGATCCTGAAAGAAAGGATGCGTATCACTCAGGTGATTGGCGCTCTGATGCTGATCTGCGGGCTGATGCTGTTTTTCAACGTCAGCCTGATCGAGATCTTCACTCAGTTCACAGACTACACGCTCGGTGTGTTGTTGGGCGTGTGTGCAGCCATGGTTTGGGTGACCTATGGCGTGGCGCAGAAAGTATTACTGCGTCGATTGGCCTCACCGCAGATCCTGGTCTTGTTGTACACTTTATGTGCGATCGCGTTATTTCCGCTTGCGAAGCCAGCGGTGATTTTCCAGCTCAGTGGCTGGCAATTGGCCTGTCTGCTGTTCTGTGGTGCTAACACGCTGATTGGTTATGGTGCGCTGGCGGAAGCGATGGCGCGCTGGCAGGCGGCCCAGGTGAGTGCGTTAATCACGCTGACTCCCCTGTTTACCCTGCTGTTTTCAGATTTATTGGCGCTGGCCTGGCCACAGGTATTTACGGCCCCGGCATTGAATGTCGTTGGTTATGTAGGTGCTTTTGTGGTGGTTGCAGGCGCCATGTTTTCCGCAATTGGTCACCGTTGGTGGCCGCGACGGGCAGAAACCAACCTGGTTGCTTCTTTGAAGCGGCCCGGTGAATGAG